>JBAWEN010000596.1:0-11530 GCA_049591215.1 Methylocystis sp.
GGCTTGCCGGCGTCGATGTCGGCCAGCGCGGCGACGACGAGCGGGTGATTCGGCACCGCTTCGTCGAAGGCCTTGTAGAGTCGGCGCGCGGCCTCGTTGTCGCCGTGGCTCGACAGGAAGCGCGCATAAGCGTCGATGAGACGCAGCACCGTGTGCTCGGAGTTCAAAACCGCTTTGAATCGCCGTTCCGCCTCGGCCTTGTTCCCGCCGATATCGGCGATCAGCGCGGCGTGGTAGTCGCGGAGCACGGAGAAGCCCTCGCCGTGCAATTTGTCGAGAGTCGCCAGGGCGCGGCGCGTGTCCTTGGCGCCGGCATATGTCCAGGCGGTCAGCAGGATGCTCTTGATGTCGGTCTGACGGTCGGCGACGTCCTTGCCGAAGGCGGCGCGCGCGTTTGAATACTGATGCGCCTGCATCTCCTGAACGCCGCGCGTCAGATTGGCCACCGCGTTCTTGCGGTCGTGCGCGAGAACGTTTCCGGCGAGGCTGTAGGCTTCCGGCATGTTGCCGTTGGCGAGAGCCGCGATCAGCGCCCGTTCGGCGAGGTCGCGATTGCGCGGATCGTCGCGCAGGGCCTCGCGGAAAAACGTCGACGCGGCAAAGGTGTCGCGCTCCGAATTGGCGACGATCGCCGCCAGAAAATTGCCGGAGAGGCTGGAGCCGACCTCGAAAGGCCGCGCCACCGAGAGGCTATCCTTCGCATGGGCCGCGACGGCTCCGTTCGCGAAGAAGCCGCTCGCAAGCGTCAGCGCGAGCGCGCAGCCAAGCGCACCGGCCACTGAAGCGAAGCGATTCGAGGCGTTGGACGTCGACAGGAGAGGCTTGAAGAAGAGCTGCACGAGAAGTCCCAACCTTGGCCGGATCAAAGGGGGCGGCGGCGCAATAAGCGCAACGGCGCGCCTGTCTATCACAGGAAATGATGGCCGTTTTGCGCTGCAACCGCAAGCAAGAAATGCGTATTTTGCGACGATAGGACAAGCCAAAGCCACGGCAGCGGTTGATTTTATTCTAGATTGACTACGGCAAGGGGCGGTCCGCCGTGGAAAATCAAGTCGAAATAGCGGACGCGAAGAACCTTCGCCGTCGCTTCCCCGTGGCCCCTCATCAGCGGCGCGAAATACACACGCGCCGACAGCATTGGCGACACGTCCGTCCCCGGCTCTCGCTCTCGCGCGAAGTCGGGGACGAAAAAACTTTACGCCGCGACCTTGACCGCCGCGACAATTTTTTGCGCGGCGTCGTCGAGGTCGTCGGCGGCGATCACGTTGAGGCCGGACGATTCGATGATGCTCTTGCCGAGCTCGACGTTGGTGCCCTCGAGGCGCACCACCAGCGGCACTTCCAGTCCGACTTCCTTGACGGCGGCGATGACGCCCTCGGCGATCACGTCGCATTTCATGATGCCGCCGAAGATGTTGACGAGAATGCCCTTCACCTTTGGATCGGCGGTGATGATCTTGAACGCCGCGGTCACTTTTTCGGTGGTGGCGCCGCCGCCGACATCGAGGAAGTTGGCGGGGAATTCGCCATAGAGCTTGATGATGTCCATCGTCGCCATCGCGAGGCCGGCGCCGTTGACCATGCAGCCGATATTGCCGTCGAGGGCGATATAGGCGAGATCATGTTTGGACGCCTCGATTTCCTTTTCGTCTTCCTCGGTCTTGTCGCGCAGCTCGACGATTTCGGGATGGCGGTAAAGCGCGTTGTCGTCGAAGGACACCTTGGCGTCGAGGCAACGCAGCTTGCCGTCTTTGGTGACGATCAGCGGGTTGATCTCCAGCATCTCCATGTCCTTGGCGATGAAGGCCGTGTAGAGCTGCTCGGTCAGCTTGCCCGCCTGCTTGACGAGATCGCCCTTGAGGCCAAGCGCGTCGGCGACATGACGGCCATGGTGCGGCATGATTCCCGTCGCCGGATCGACCGAGAAGGTGACGATTTTCTCCGGCGTGTCGTGCGCGACCGTTTCGATGTCCATGCCGCCCTCGGTCGACACGACGAAGGAAACGCGCGACGTGGCGCGGTCGATCAGGATCGACAGATAAAACTCCTTGTCGATCGCCGCGCCGTCCTCGATGTAAAGGCGGTTGACTTGCTTGCCGGTCGCGCCGGTTTGCACGGTGACGAGCGTGTTCCCGAGCATCTGCTTGGCGAAAGTCTCGGCTTCCTCGATCGATTTGGCGATGCGCACGCCGCCCTTCTCGCCGGCCGCGGCCTCCTTGAACGTGCCCTTGCCGCGTCCGCCGGCGTGGATCTGCGCCTTCACGACATAGACCGGGCCGGGCAAGGTCTTCGCCGCCTCGGCCGCGTCCTCGGCCTTCAGAACCGGGACGCCGACGGCGATGGGGGCGCCGAATTCACGCAAAATGGCCTTGGCTTGATACTCGTGGATATTCATTTCGTCCCTTAGTCCTCTCGGACTCCCCTTTACCGATTGATTCCAATTTTGCCGCGGCGCGAACGGCCGGGCCTGGTCGGCGTCGATCCTTTAGGAAAACGCCGGATTTAGCGCGCCCGCCGCCGCGATCAGCGAGCGCACCGACGCCACCGATTTGTCGAACATCCGCTTTTCGCTCGCGTCGAGCTTGATCTCCAGGACCCTTTCGACGCCGCCGGCGCCGATCACCACGGGGACGCCGACGTAAAGTCCGTCGACGCCATATTGGCCCGAAAGATAAGCGGCGCAGGGCAACACCCGGCGCTTGTCCTTCAGATAGCTTTCCGCCATGGCGATCGCCGAGGTCGCGGGGGCGTAAAAGGCGGAGCCCGTCTTGAGCAGGCCGACAATTTCGCCGCCGCCCTTGCGCGTGCGGTCGACTATGGCGTCGATGCGCTCTTGCGTGGTCCAGCCCATCTCGATCATGTCGGGCAGAGGCACGCCGGCGACCGACGAATAGCGAATCGAGGGCGCCATCTCGTCGCCATGGCCGCCAAGCACGAAGGCCGACACATCCTCGACGGAAACGTTGAACTCCTGCGCCAGAAAATAGCGAAAGCGCGAGGAATCGAGCGCCCCCGCCATTCCCACCACGCGGTTGACCGGCAGGCCGGAGCATTTTTGCAGCGCCCAGACGATCACGTCGAGCGGGTTGGTGATGCAGATGACGAAGGCGTTCGGCGCATATTGCTTGATGCCAGCGCCGACCTTGGTGGTGACGTTGAGATTGATGCTGAGCAGATCATCGCGGCTCATGCCGGGCTGGCGCGGCACGCCGGCGGTGACAATCACCACATCCGCGCCCTCTATAATTGAATAATCATCGCCGCCCGACACTTGCGAATCGGAGCCGGAGATCGGGCCGGCTTGCGCGAGATCGAGCGCCTTGCCGCGCGGCACGCCTCCCACGATGTCGAATAGAACGATGTCGCCCAGCTCCTTGAGACTCGCCAGATGCGCCAGAGTGCCGCCGATTTGACCGGCGCCGATGAGAGCGATTTTCTTTCGCGACATCTTTTTTCCCGTGCTCGAAGTCAGATGAGACTGCTACCCCGCTTTTCGGCCCGTGGGAAGCTAGAATCCCCGCGATGGGCAAGAACTTTGTCAGGCGCGTCCATCCGCCGCGCAAATGGCCAGTTTATTCAAAGGCATTCGCGGAGCCCAAAAGCTAGGCGGCTCGCCTGGCGTTGACTCGCTCGTCCATCGTGCATACAAGTCGCGCAAATCTCGTATGAGATGTTCAAACAAACCTGTGCGCCCTGAGGGACGGCAGGCCCACGTCCGGCGGCGCTTAGCGCTCCCGGGCGCGTTTTGCTTTGGGGCCATGCCTCTCCGCAAGAGGGAAGGCGAAGGAGAAAACCCATGTTCGAGAGCCTTTCCGACAAGCTCTCCGGCATTTTCGACAAGCTCACGCGGCGCGGCGCGCTTTCCGAGGCCGACGTCGCCGAGGCGTTGCGCGAAGTGCGCCGGGCCTTGCTCGACGCCGACGTGGCGCTCGACGTGGTCCGCTCCTTCACCGACAAGGTGCAAGAACGCGCGGTCGGGGCCAACGTCGTCAAGTCGGTTTCGCCCGGCCAGATGGTCATCAAGATCGTCAACGACGTTCTGGTCGAAACCCTGGGCGACAAAGCCGAGCCGATCGATCTGGACGCCCGCCCGCCGGTGACCGTCATGATGGTCGGCTTGCAGGGCGCGGGCAAGACCACGACGACCGCCAAGCTCGCCAAGCGCCTCAAGGAGCGCGAGAAAAAGCGCGTGCTGATGGCCTCGCTCGACGTGAAGCGGCCCGCGGCGCAGGAACAGCTCGCAATTCTCGGCCGGCAGGTTGGGGTCGACACGCTGGAAATCGTCCCGAATCAGACGCCGTTGCAGATCACCCGCCGAGCGATGGAGGCGGCGAGATTCGAGGGCTACGATGTCGTGCTCCTCGACACGGCCGGCCGCACCCATATCGACGAGCCGTTGATGCAGGAGATGGCGGACATCAAGTCCTACGCCAGTCCGCATGAAATCCTGCTCGTCGCCGACGCGCTGACCGGCCAGGACGCCGTCAATCTCGCCAAGAACTTCGATGCGCGGGTGGGCATCACCGGCATTGTGCTGACGCGCATGGACGGCGACGGACGCGGCGGCGCCGCGCTGTCGATGCGCTTTGTCACGGGCAAGCCGATCAAGCTGATCGCCACCGGCGAAAAAATGGACGCGCTCGACGAATTCGCGCCCAAGCGAATCGCCGACCGCATTCTCGGCATGGGCGACATCGTGGCGCTGGTCGAAAAGGCCGCGGCGACGATCGACGCGCAGGAAGCCGAGCGCGCCGCGCAGCGCATGGCCAAGGGCAAATTCGATCTGCAAGACCTTTGCGATCAGCTCGCCATGGCGGAAAGAATGGGCGGGATTGGAGGCATCATGGGGCTTTTGCCCGGCGTCGCCAAAATGAAGGAGCAATTCGCCGCCGCCAATATCGACGAGAAGGTGATCAAGCGCCAGCGCGCCATCATCCTGTCGATGACGCCCAAGGAGCGGCGCAACCCCGACCTATTGAAAGCCTCGCGCAAGCGCCGCATCGCGGCGGGCTCGGGCGTCAAGGTCGAGGAAGTCAACAAGCTGTTGAAGCAGCATCGCGGCATGGCCGATCTGATGAAGTCGATGGGCGCCGGCAAGCGCGGCGGGCTGATGGGCAAGGCCGCGCAAATGATGGGCATGGGCGGCATGCAGATGCCGTCGCAACAAGAAATCGCCGAGCTGCAAAAAAAGCTCGGCGCCGGCGGCGCGGCCCCGCCGACTGGCGGTCTGCCGGAGGCGCCGCCGAGCGAATTGTTTTCGCCAAAGCCAGGTTTGCCGGGTCTTGGCGGCAAAAGTCTTCTGAGCGGGCTCAATCCGTTCGGGAAGAAAAAATAGCGCGCGGCGCGTCAAGCGTCGCGTATCTCGTAAAATCCGAAAAAAGGAAAATGTCATGTCCCTTAAGATCAGACTGTCTCGCGGCGGCGCCAAGAAGCGCCCCTTCTATCGCGTCGTCGTCGCCGATTCGCGCTCGCCGCGCGATGGCCGCTTCATCGAGCGTCTCGGCACCTTCGATCCGTTGAAGGCCAAGGACGCCGCCGACCGCCTCGTGCTCGACGCCGAGAAGGCCAAGGAGTGGATCGGCAAGGGCGCGACCCCGACCGACCGCGTGGCCCGCCTGCTCGAGAGCGTCGGCGTCGGCAAGCGCGAAAAGCGCAACAATCCCGAAAAGGCTTTGCCGAAGAAGAAGGCGCAGGAACGCGCCGCCGCGGCCGCCGCCGCCGTTCCCGCCGCCGAGTGAGCGACAACGCGCCTCCCGCTTCCAAACCGGGGCGGGAGTTGGTGTTGCTGGGGCGTTTCGGCGCGCCGCACGGCGTGCGCGGCGAAATCCGCCTGCAAAGCTTCACCGCCGACCCTCTGGCGATCACGAGTTACGGCGCGCTGTTCGACAAGAGCGGCGCGCGCAGCTTCGTGCTCGCCCATGTCCGTCCGCACGGCAAGGACATGCTGGTGGCGCGGGTCGAGGGTGTCGGCGACCGCGCCGGCGCGGAAAAACTGACGAGGATCGAGCTTTACGCGCCTCGCGCGAAATTGCCCGAGCCGGACGAGGACGAGTTTTATCTCGCCGATCTCGAGGGGCTGCGCGCCGAGACGGTCGACGGCGCGACGCTTGGCCATGTGCTGGCGGTGCGCAACTTCGGCGCCGGCGACATTCTGGAGATTCGCCCGCCTCAGGGCGGCGAGACGCTGATGTTCCCTTTCACCAAGGCGGTGGTTCCGATCGTGGACATCGCCGGCGGCCGCGTCGTGGTCGCGCCGCCATTGGAGATCGAGGGCGAGGGATAGAGGCGCGGCGCCCTTCCGGCGAGCCGTCCCCCATGCCATAACCGCCCCATGTGGCGCGCGACCGTTCTGACCCTGTTTCCCGAAATGTTTCCGGGCCCGCTCGGCCTGTCGCTGGCCGGCGACGCGCTGGCGCGCGGCGTCTGGGAGCTGGAGACGCTGCAATTGCGCGAGCATGGCCTGGGGCGTCATCGCGCCGTGGACGATACGCCGGCGGGCGGCGGACCCGGCATGGTGATGCGCGCCGACGTTCTTTGCGCCGCCATCGACGCCGCGGCCGCGCCGGACGATGGGCGCCCGCGTCTGCTGATGAGTCCGCGCGGCGCGCCCCTTAGCCAAGCGCGCGTGCGCGAATTCGCGCAAGGACCAGGTGCGCTGATACTCTGCGCGCGCTTCGAGGGCGTCGACGAGCGCGTGATCGCCGCGCGCGGCCTGGAGGAGGTCTCCGTCGGCGATTACATCCTCTCCGGCGGCGAAATCGCGGCGCTGGCGCTGATGGACGCCTGCGTGCGGCTTTTGCCGGGCGTGATGGGCGAAGAGGCTTCCGGCGCCGAGGAAAGTTTCGAAGGCGGCCTGCTGGAATACCCGCAATACACACGCCCGCGCGACTTCGAAGGACGCGAGATTCCGCCGGTTTTATTGTCGGGCGATCACGCCAAGGTCGCGCGCTGGCGGCGCGATGAGTCCTTGCGCCTCACTCGCGCGCGCCGGCCCGATCTCATCGCGAAACTGAATTTGAAGGATTAAACCGCCGCCCGCTCTCGCCGCCGCGCGTGCTCTCAGCGCCAGCCGAAGCTAGCCGCGTCGTAAAGCAGGCAGCCCAACAGAGCCCCGCCGGCGTCGAACGCTATCACGCCGAGGTCGGAGAACTCGGGGACGAATTTTTCCGCCAGCGCAGGCAACAAAAAGGCGCCGGCGAGCGCCGCGCCCGCGCAAAAAAAGTCGAAATAGCCATAGCGCCATTTCGACCAGTATCTGGTGAAGAACAGCCCCGTCGCGATCGTGATGAGGACGTCGAACATTGGGCGCCGCCTCGCGTATCGACCTCGGATCGAGCGAGCTTGAGCCGCTTTTTCCTAATAAAGGCGTAATATCAGCGCGTCGGAACCGGCGAGCCGCCGCGATAATCGTAAAAGCCGCGCTGCGTCTTGCGTCCGAGCCAGCCGGCCTCGACATATTTCACCAGCAGCGGGCAGGGCCGATATTTGGAGTCGGCGAGCCCCTCGTGCAGAACCTGCATGACGGAAAGGCAAACGTCGAGCCCGATGAAATCCGCGAGCTGGAGCGGCCCCATCGGGTGATTGGCGCCGAGCTTCATCGCGGTGTCGATGGCTTCCACCGATCCAACGCCCTCATAAAGCGTGTAAACCGCCTCGTTGATCATCGGCAGCAGGATGCGGTTGACGATAAAGGCGGGGAAGTCCTCGGAAACCGTGATCGTCTTGCCGAGCTTCGTTATGAATTCGCGCGCCTCCTCGAAAGTGCGGTCGTCGGTCGCGATGCCGCGAATGAGCTCGACGAGCGCCATCTTCGGCACGGGATTCATGAAGTGAATGCCGATGAAGCGTTCCGGCCGACCCGATACGGCCGCGAGGCGGGTGATCGAGATCGACGAGGTGTTGGTGCCGATGATGGCGTCCGGCTTCAGGACAAGCGCTATATCCGACAATATCTTGCGCTTGACTTCTTCGCTTTCCGAAGCGGCCTCGATGACCATGTCGGCGTCGCGGAAATCCGGCAGGGTGGGGGCCGCCGACAGCCGCGCGATGGCGGCGTCGCGCCCCGCGGCGTCGAGCTGGCCGCGGTCGACGGACCTTTGAAGGTGCGCCGCAATATCGTCGATCCCGGCGGAAATGCGTTCGGCGCTCACGTCGTTCAGCGCGACGTCCAGCCCGGCGAGCGCGCAGACCTGGGCAATGCCCTTGCCCATCTGCCCCGCGCCGATTACACCGATCTTGCGAATTTCGAGACTCATGGTTGCGGCGCCCTTAGCGAGATTTCGGACATTTGTATGCACTGCAATATAGCGCGGCTTTGTTCCCCGTGAAAACCGTGATTTCGTAAAAACGTCGGTGAAATGAAAGGCGTTCGTCGATAAAGCGGATAAACGGCAAGCTTTTCCGGGCTCCGCGGGCGTTCCCGGTCCACGCCGGAACGCCCGCGAGGCGTTTTCCAGTTCTCTTTTTCAGCGCCCGCTCTTGGCCAGTTCGGCGTCGAGTTCGGGAAGCGCGTTGAAGAGATCGGCCACGAGGCCGAAGTCCGCGACCTGATAGATCGGCGCTTCTTCGTCCTTGTTGATGGCGACGATGATCTTGGAGTCCTTCATGCCGGCCAGATGCTGGATCGCTCCGGAAATGCCGACGGCTATGTAGAGATCGGGAGCGACCGCCTTGCCGGTCTGGCCGACCTGCAGATCGTTGGGCGCATAGCCCGCGTCCACCGCCGCGCGCGACGCGCCGATCGCGGCGTTGAGGCGGTTGGCCACCGGCTCGATGAATTTGCCGAAATTCTCGGCGCTGCCGAGGCCGCGGCCGCCCGAAACTATGATCTTGGCGGCGGTCAGTTCGGGACGCTCGGATTTCGCCAGCGTTTCGCTCTTGAAGGACGACAGGCCCCGCGCGTCGACCGCGCCGGCGATGGTCTTGATCGGCGCCGCGCCGCCCTCGCCCGTCGCCGCGAAGGCGGTGGTGCGGACGGTGATGACTTTCTTGGCGTCCTTCGAGCGCACCGTCTGAATGGCGTTGCCGGCGTAGATCGGGCGCTCGAAAGTGTCGGGCGCGACGACCTTGATGACGTCCGAGATCTGCGCCACGTCCAGCAGCGCCGACACGCGCGGCAGCACGTTCTTGGTCGCGCTGGTCGACGGCGCGATGATCGCGTCATAGCCGCCGGCGAGGCCCAGAATGAGCGCGGCGACGGGTTCCGCCAGCAAATGGTCATAGGCCGCGGCGTCGGCGAGCAGCACTTCCTCCACGCCCGCGAGCTTGGCCGCCTGCTCGGCCGCTCCGCGCAGACCCGCGCCGGCGACGAGAATATGAACGGCGCCGCCGATTTCCCTGGCCGCCGTGAGCGCCTTGGCGGTCGCGGGCGCGAGGGCGCCGCCGGCTGTTTCCGCGAGGAGGAGTATGGTCATGATTATAGAACTCCCGCTTCTTTGAGTTTGGCCACCAGCTCTGGGACGGAGCCGACCTTGACGCCGGCCTTGCGGGTCGGCGGCTCGGCGGTCTTGAGCACTTCGAGGCGCGGCGCGATGTCGACGCCGTAATCGGCTGGCGTCTTGGCGGCGACCTCTTTCTTCTTCGCCTTGATGATGTTGGGCAGGCTGGCGTAGCGCGGCTCGTTGAGGCGCAAATCGGTGGTGACGATCGCCGGCAGCTTCAACGTAACGGTCTGCAAGCCGCCGTCGATTTCCCGTGTCACGTCGACGCTATCGCCGGAAATCTCGACCTTCGACGCGAAGGTTCCCTGTCCCCAGCCGAGCAGCGCCGCGAGGCTCTGGCCGGTCTGGTTGCTGTCGTCGTCGATGGCTTGCTTGCCGAGAATGACGAGGCCGGGTTGTTCCTCGGCGACGATCTTGGCGAGAATCTTGGCGACGGCGAGAGGCTCGACGGGATCGTCGGTCTTGACCAGAATGCCGCGATCGGCGCCCATGGCGAGGCCGGTGCGCAGCGTCTCGTCCGCCTTGGCCGGTCCGATCGACACCACGACGACTTCCGTCGCCTTGCCGAGTTCCTTGAGGCGCAGGGCTTCCTCGACGGCGATCTCGTCGAAGGGATTCATCGACATTTTGACATTGGCGAGATCGACGCCCGAGCCGTCGGCCTTGACCCTGATCTTCACGTTGTAATCGACCACCCGCTTAACGGGGACGAGAATTTTCATCAAGCGACTCCTAAGCGAGCGTGACCTTGCGTCGCCTTAAGCAGCGAACAATCTTAAGGGCGCTGTGGTAACCGGCGCATTGGCTCAAGTCAAACCCGAAGCGCCGCCGCGCGGCGGTTACTCTTGCGGCGGCGGGGTTTCGTCTTGCTCTCGCCGGGGAACTGGGCGTGGCGGCGGGTCGAAAAGCCTCACGCCGGTCCGCTTGAAGAGGGGCGTCAAGGCGAGACCGGCCAAAATGCCGCCCACATGTGCGAACCAGGCGACATGGCCGGTTTCGCCCGAAGCCGCGTTGATGAACTGCAGTATGATCCAGGTTCCCACGAACATCCATGCCGGAGCGTGGATCGGCAGCACGCCCAGCACGAGACCGAAAATCGTCGAGCGTGGATGCAACAGCAAAAAGGCCGCGCAAACCCCGGAGATCGCGCCGGAAGCGCCCACCAGCGGCGTAATTGAGTGAGGAGACGCGTAGGCGAAGACGACGCCGGAGGCGACGCCGCAAGAAAGATAAAACAGCAAGTAATGAAGCGAGCCCATGGCGTCTTCGACATTGTCGCCGAAGACATAGAGGAACAGCATATTGCCAAGGATATGCAGAAGGCTGGAATGAAAGAACAGCGCCGTCAGCAGCGTGAGCGGCGCCGGCGGCCCGACGATCCATTTGGCGAGCGCCGCCTCGCCGAACAACACGCGCGGAATGATCGCGAAGCCGCGCATCACGGTCAGCGGATCGCCGAATATGTCGCTCTGTACGACGATAAACACGGCGACATTCACGAAGATCAGCGTCCAATTCACCCAAGGGCGGCGCATGAAGCGCATTGGCGCGTCGTCGTAAATCGGCATTACCATGGCTGTGTTCCTGAAGGCGGAGGTGCAGTCTAACCCGGCGCGGCCCGGTCGGTTAGCCTAAATTCGCCCGGAGCGCGCCGCGCGTTGCAAGCGCGCGGACAGGAAGAAGCGCGCTCGCGCGAGAACGTCGGCGCGCTTTAAAAGAAATGGCCCGGTGCGCCCTTTACGGCGGCCCCGGGCCAAATTCGCGCTAGTCCGCGTTCGTTAGTGAGCCATCGCCTTGATGATCGATTCGACGGTCTTCTTGGCGTCGCCGAACAGCATCATGGTGTTGGGCCGAAAGAACAGCTCGTTCTCGACGCCGGCGTAGCCGGAACCCATGCCTCGCTTGAGGAAAAGCACGGTTTTCGCCTTTTCCACGTCGAGGATCGGCATGCCGTAGATCGCCGAGGTCTTGTCGGTCTTGGCGGCGGGATTGGTCACGTCGTTGGCGCCGATGACGAAGGCCACGTCGGTCTGCGCGAACTCGGAATTAATGTCCTCGAGTTCGAACACTTCGTCATAGGGCACGTTGGC
>JBAWEN010000597.1:0-3563 GCA_049591215.1 Methylocystis sp.
GGGCAGAACGAAACCACGGAAATCAAGGGGTGGCTCCGAGCGCCGCAGTCGCGCAACCCGTTCACGCCGGCCGACGATCCCGGCACGGGCCTGTGGTTCACAAGCGATCCCGTCAGGATCGCGGCGACGCTTGGCCTCGTCGACGCCGCGCCGTTCGTGCTCCAGCAGGAGGACCAGGCCGGACTGGACGATGGACTTTTTCGGACCGTCCCGGACGCGGCGGATATTCCCAATAACCACCTCTCGTACGCGGTGACGTGGATGGGCCTCGCGGCGGCGCTGCTGATTGTGTATGCGCTATACGCAAGATCGCGCGTCCGCGCGCATTGACGCGCATTTTCGCGCGCCGATTCGCATGTTCTAAAACCCTCGCCCCGCTCGCCAAATCGGCGCCGGGGCGCTACCATCGTCGGCGCCGCGCGCTCGCGTGGAACCGCCAGGCCAATTCACAGGTGTAGCCCTTTGCATTATATTTCGACCCGCGGCGAAGCTCCCGAACTCGCCTTCGACGATGTGCTCCTGGCCGGCCTCGCCGCCGACGGCGGACTCTACGTCCCCAAGACCTACCCAAGCGTCGCGCGCGGCGACATCGCCGCCCTCGCCGGGCTTCCCTATGACGCGGCGGCGGCGCGGCTGATCGAGCCCTTCGCCGGCGAGATCGGCGCCGGGGTCTTGCGCGAGGCGACACGCGCGGCCTACGCCGGCTTTTCCCACCGCGCGGTCGCGCCGCTGACGCAGATCGACGACAATTTGTTCGTGCTCGAACTTTTTCACGGCCCGACGCTCGCCTTCAAGGATCTGGCGATGCAACTGCTGGGCGGGCTGATGAACCGCGTGCTGGAACAGCGCGGCCGCGGCGCCACGATCGTCGGCGCGACCTCGGGCGACACGGGCGCCGCCGCGATCGAGGCGTTTCGCGGACAGAGCCGGGTCGACGTGTTCATCCTCTATCCCGATGGGCGCGTCTCCGACGTGCAGCGCCGGCAGATGACCACCGTCGCGGACGACAATATCCACGCCATCGCCTTGCGGGGCACGTTCGACGACGCGCAATCGATTCTCAAAAGCCTGTTTCGCGACGGCGCCTATCGCAAGCGCCTTGGTCTGGCGGGCGTCAATTCGATCAACTGGGCGCGGGTCGTCGCGCAGATGGTCTATTATTTCACCAGCGCCGTCGCGCTTGGCGCGCCGTTTCGCGAGGTTTCCTTCGCCGTGCCGACCGGCAATTTCGGCGACGTGCTGGCGGGCTATGTGGCGAAACGCATGGGCCTGCCGCTGTCGCGGCTGATCGTCGCGACCAACGCCAACGACATTCTGGCGCGCGCGCTGGCGAGCGGGCGCTACGAGCCGCGCGGCGTCACGCCGACCCAGTCGCCGTCGATGGACATTCAGCTCTCATCCAACTTCGAGCGCCTGCTGTTCGACGCGCTGGGACGCGACGCCGCGGCATTGCGCGCGGCTTTCGCCAGTCTCGACCAAACCGGCGGCTTCGATATTCCGCCCGGGGCGCTGGCCTCGATTCGAGAGGATTTCGAGGCGCGCGCGGTCAGCGAGGCGGAAACCAGCGCCGAGATCGCCCGCACCTATCGCGAGTCGGGCTATGTGCTCGACCCGCATACGGCGACGGGGGTTCACGCCGCGCGGGCGCGGCTCGCGGTCGATCCTTCGACGCCGGTCGTGGCGCTGGCGACCGCGCATCCGGCGAAATTTCCCGCCGCGATCGAGCGCGCCATCGGCGAGCGCATCGATCTGCCGCCGCGGCTCGCGCCAATTCTTACCGCCGCGGAACGGTTCTCCCGGCTCGAAAACGATGAAGGGCGCGTTCGGGCCTTCATCGAGGACCACGCGCGCGCGACGCGCCTCGCGGCAAGGGTTTGATCATGGCGCTGTTTGGCGTCAGCATCGCGCGGCGCGACTTCCCTATCCACGGCGACGGCGTCTATCTGCGCCCCGCTGAAACGAGCGATTTCGTCCAGTGGTCTTCGCTGCGCGCGCGAAGCCGGGCCTTTCTCACGCCCTGGGAGCCCGTGTGGCCGCTCGACGATTTGACCCGATCCAGTTTTCGCTATCGCGTGCGTCGGCACGGGGAAGAGCTGGCGCGCGACGAATCCTTCTCGTTCCTGATTTTTCGCGAACACGACGACACGCTGGTCGGCGGCCTGTCGCTCGGGCATGTGCGGCGCGGCGTCTCGCAGGCGGCGACGCTCGGCTATTGGATGGGCGAACCCCACGCCGGCCAAGGTTATATGAGCCGCGCCGTGCGCGCCGTTCTGGCCTATGCGTTCGAAAAGCAGGGGCTGCATCGGATAGAAGCCGCGTGTCTGCCCAATAACGAACCCTCGAAGCGCCTGCTGGAACGCCTGGGCTTCACGCAGGAAGGCTATGCCCGCGCCTATCTCAACATCAACGGGCAATGGCGCGACCATCTGCTGTTCGCGCTGCTCGACACGGATCCCCTGCCCTTGCGCGCGCCGACGCTGAAGTGAGGCGGCGCGCCGGCTCGATTCTTTCCGCGTGAATCTTATATTCCTCGTTGCTGCGCGGAGTTGTTCAGCGCGACTATCCGCGTCATGAGCAGGCGCTCTATTTTGCATATATAAACCGTGAGCCAGTTGACTCACGCGATTGCAGAGGCGGCGTCATGACGTCAATTCATGCGAGATACGGACTTTTCTCCATACTGATTCATTGGCTCCTGGCGCTCGCGACCGCGGGGCTGCTGGGGCTGGGCTGGTATCTGCGTTCTTCGCCGACGACCACCGACGTGCGGGCGGTTCTGGCGGATATGCATGTTTCCCTGGGGCTTACGACCGCCGCCGTTCTCGTTCTGGCGATTTTGTCGAGGCTATTGTTCGGTGCGCCGGCCTATCCCGCGCAGACGCCGCGCTGGCGGCGATTGATTGGCGCATGGGCGAACGCGCTGATCTATCTCGCTCTCGCGGCCATGGTGGCCAGCGGCTATCTGCGCCAAATTTTCACCGCGGCGCCCGTGCTGTTCTGGGGAACGCCGTTGCCTTCATGGGGAGAACCGGACGACCGCCTGGCGGAGTTGTTCGCGAACACACACGAAATCGGCGCCTACGTGCTTGCAGGCCTTGTCGTCCTCCACATCGGACTCGTCGTCGCGAACAGTTTCGCCTATCCGGGCTTCGCCAACAGGATGCTGCCTGGAAAGAGCCAAGCGCCGGAAAGCGGCGTTCCGCCCTTGCGGATGAGCGGCCCGGCCGGCGACAAAATCGGGCTGCGTCTTGCTGGCCAAATGCGTCTCTTGGGCTGGACCAAATTCTGGATTCAGTTCGTGCTCGCCTTCCTGTCGGCGTTGCTCCTGCAATTCGCTACGTCCGGACGCGCGCTCAGCGCCGCCCAGTCGGGGATTGGCGACGCCATCTACTGGAGCGGCTGCGCGCTCGCGTTATTGTTCGTGACCTGCGCGCTGGCGTATCATTACACCCGGCGAGCCAGAAAAATCGCCTTGGCTCCCGAGCGTTACCTGGGCGGGAAGCGCGGCTCCGGCCTGTGGTTCTTGCGCGCCGGGATGACGTTCGGCTTGCTCGGCGTTTTTC
>JBAWEN010000598.1:0-2324 GCA_049591215.1 Methylocystis sp.
GGTTGGCGCCCGCTGGACGCTCGCGACGGGCCGGCGCGGCGGCGGGGGCGAATCATAGTCGTCGGAGTCGTCGGAGTCGTCGAATATCGGCTCCCGGCGCTCGGCGGAGCCGATCGGCCGCGGTTCGAACTCCGTCGCCGCCGGGCGTCGCAAACTGGCGCCCAATCGCGCGAAGCCGCGTCGAAAGGATGCTTGGACCGTCAGCAGGAAATGCAGCAACGCGCCAAGCGAAACCAGCGCCACGCCGGGCTCTCCGGCCGCGTCCTCGTCGTCTTCGTCATGCTGGAGCGCGCGTTGGCCGAGCGCCTGTCGACGCGCCTCCTCGCGCATGTCGGATTCGCTCTCCAAACCATAGCCGGCCGCGGCGGTGAGCGACAGAATCGCTCCGACAATCGCGACGACGCCAATCAGCGCGAGAACGAGGCGATTGCCGCCGATGACGTGACGCGGCAGCGACAAGACCGCGTCGCCGACGACGCCGCCAAGCCCGGTCGGGAGCGGCCAGCGATCCGTGACCGGCAGCAGCGAAGCGGCCGCGGCCGCGCAGACCACGCCGATGAACCAGAGGACCGCGCGCAAGCGAGCGCGTTCGACGCCGCGATGGGACAGCAGGCGAAGAGCGAGCGCGGCGATCGGCAGCAAAGCCGCGCTGGTGGCGACGCCGATCGTTTGCATGAAGAGATCCGCGACGACCGCGCCGGGCACCCCGAGCAGATTATGCACGCGGGCGTCGGTGGCCTGATTGAACGAAGGGTCGCGCGCCGACCAGGTGAAGAGCGCCAGGGTCAGAGCGGAGCAAGCGGCGAGCGTGAGCAATCCCGAAAGCTCGGCGACGCGTCGCCGCGCGAATTCGCGAAACGGATCGTAGGCCGGGCCGAGGGATTGGCTGCGCGTCATGGTTCTCGCTAGCTCGTTATCGCGGTTCGAGCGGGGCGCCTGCTTTCAGCGAGCCGTCCCGCATTGCAACTATGAACGAAGCTAGGAAATTAAGAGTAAAGACGCGATTAACCGTCGAGCGCTTTCCGCTCGGACGGAGTTGTCAAAGCTGAAAGCGCGTGACTTCAATCTGTTGGAGCACGCTCTTATCGCGAAAGCCCGTCAATTTTCGCGAAACGGGCGCGCGCCTTAGAGCGCTTTCCGTTCGAACGGAATCGTTCGAACGATAAGAAATCGCTCAAGATAAATATGTTAGAGCAAGCTCTTATCGAAAAAGTCTATCAACTTTTTTAAGAGCTTGCTCTAGCTTTGCGCCGCGATTTCCTGCGCCGCCGCGAGTTCGTGGTCCAGTTTCCCGACTTTCTTGACCGACGGCCGCGCCGCGATCCGGTCGATATAGGCGGAGATTTCCCCGGTCGGCGGCACGAGGCCGAAGCTCGTCGTCCAACGCAAAGCCGTGCCCCACAAAATATCCGCGGCGGTGAGGCGCTCGCCGAACAGGTAAGGCCCCTCGGCGAGCTGCGACCTAACCAGCGCGAGCACCGAATCATACTCGCCATAAGGGCTCATGCCGCGCGTGCCGGGCTCGACTTTTCGCGCGCGGTCGATCAGCGCCGGCTCGAAGGCCGAGCCGTAAAGCGCGGTCCAGCGCAGATAAGGCCCGCGCAACGCGTCGCCGATGGCGGGCGCGAGGCTGGCCGCCGGGAAAGCGTCGGCGAGATAAATATAGATCGCCACCTGCTCGGTCACGACCGCGCCGGCGTGCTCGATCGCCGGAACCTTGCCGAGTGGATTGATCGCGAGATAATCGGGCTTGTGCTGCTCCTCGAGCTTGAAATTCAGCATATGCAATTCATAAGGAGCGCCAAGCTCCTCCAATAGGATTCGCACGCCCTGGGAGCGCGTGCGCGGAGAATGATATAGCGTGACTTTCGCGGCGTCGGTCATTGGGGCCCCCTCGTTGTTGGCGCGCTAGCTAGCGCGCGCATCGGGACAAAACAATGACGCGCTCACCCATTTGGCGCGATCAGGAAGGGACCACGGTCAAAACGCGGAGCGCCCATGGCCAGCGCGACGCGGGCCATGGGCGCCAGTGAACAGGCTTTATCAGTAGGGGCCGGGACCGCCATAGCCATAGGCGGCCGGGCCGGGGCCGTATCCGGGACCGGGGCCATAAGCGGGACCGGGGCCATAACCGGGACCGGGGCCATAACCGGGACCAGGTCCGTAGCCGCCCACGTCGTTGCCTTTGGCCGCCATGCATTGCGTATAGACTTGGTCGAAGCGCCCCTGCACTTCGGCGCCCGCGGCCCTGCCGTTGCCGGCGCCGATCGCGCTGCCGACCAGGAGGCCTTCGCCGGCTCCAACCGCCGCGCCCGTGCCAGGAC
>JBAWEN010000599.1:0-2520 GCA_049591215.1 Methylocystis sp.
CGCTGGAAGCGCGCGCGCGGATCGACGATCTCGCGGCGTTCGGCGCCCCCTTCGACCGCGACGCGCTCGGCGTGTTGCAGCCCTCGCGCGAGGCGGCGCACACGCATCGCCGCATCGTGCGGGTGAAGGGTGACGCCGCCGGCCGCGCGATCATGGAGACTCTCGCGCGACGGGTGCGGGAGACGCCGTCGATCGAGGTCGTCGAGCGCATTTCGGCTTTTGAGATTGTAACGCGGGAAGGTCACGCTATCGGCGTGCTCGGCCGCGACGCCAACGGACAAACGCGCTTCCTCGGCTGCTCCGCGCTCGTGTTCGCGACCGGCGGCGTCGGCCATCTCTATAGCGTCACGACAAACCCCATCGACGCTCGCGGCGCCGGCGTCGCCATGGCGGCGCGCGCGGGAGCGCTGATCGCCGACGCCGAATTCGTGCAGTTTCACCCCACCGCCATCGACATCGGCGCCGATCCCGCGCCGCTCGCCACGGAATCGCTGCGCGGCGAGGGCGCGCTGATCGTCGACAGGGGCGGACATCGCTTTCTCGCTGACATCGACCCCGCCGCCGAACTCGCGGCGCGAGACATTGTCGCGCGCGGCGTGTTCAGCAGCATCAAGGCGGGCAACGGCGCCTTTCTCGACGCGCGCGCGTCGATCGGCGCGGCGTTCCCGACAAGATTCCCGACCGTTTACGCAAGCTGCATGGCGGCCGGGATCGACCCCGTGACCGCGCAAATCCCCATCGCGCCCGCCGCGCATTACCACATGGGCGGCGTCGCGACCGACGCCCGTGGCCGCACGAGTCTGCCCGGTCTCTGGGCCGCTGGCGAAGTCGCCTGCACCGGCCTGCACGGCGCCAATCGGCTCGCTTCGAACTCGCTGCTGGAGGCGTTGGTGTTTGGCGCGCGAGTCGCCGCCGACATCGCGGCGGCCGCGCGCGACGAGACGACAGCGGCGTTTCATGCGAGAGAGCAATTTCATCACGACGCCACTGATCTCGCTGTCGTCGAGGAATTGCGCGACGTCATGGCGGCCTATGTCGGCGTCGTGCGCGACGGCGCGGGGCTTGCGCGCGCGCTGGGCGCGATCAACCGCCTGCGCCGGCAAGCGACAGGCGCGCAAACGCAAAACATGCTGACGACGGCGCTGCTGATCGCCAGCGCGGCCTTCGCCCGGCGCGAAAGCCGGGGCGCGCATTTCCGCTCGGATTTTCCAGGGCTTTCACCGGGACCAGCGCGACGCTCGCGGCTCACGCTTGACGAGGCCGAAACAATCGCGCGGGAAGCGACATCGTGACCAACCTCCCTGCCCTGTCCAAGCTCCTTGTCGCTGACGCCGTGCGCGCGGCGCTCAAAGAAGACCTCGGCCGCGCCGGCGACATCACGACGCAAGCGACCATCCCCGCGTCGGCCCGCGCCAAGGCGGTGATCGCGGCGCGCGAAGAAGGCGTGATCGCCGGGCTCGCGCTGGCGCGCGAGGCCTTTGCGCAAATCGACGCGGCGATCACGTTTGAGCCATGCGTCGAAGACGGCGCGCATGTTGCCAAAGGAGCGGTCGTCGCGCGGATCGAGGGTTTCGCGCACGGCATTCTTTCGGCGGAACGCGTGGCGCTGAATTTTTTGGGGCGGCTGTCCGGCGTCGCGACGCTGACCGCGCGTTTTGCGTCAAAAATCGCCCACACCAAGGCGAGGGTTTGCGACACGCGCAAGACGACGCCGCTGCTGCGCGCCCTTGAAAAATACGCGGTGCGATGCGGCGGCGGCGCCAATCACCGCTTCGGACTCGACGACGCGATTCTGATCAAGGACAACCACGTCGCCGTCGCCGGCGGCGTGAAAAGCGCGCTGCGCGCCGCCAAGGCGTTTAAAGGCCATCTCGTGAAGATCGAGATCGAGGTCGACACGCTGGAGCAGTTGCGCCAGGCTTTGGCGGAAGGCGCCGATGTAGTGCTGCTCGACAATATGTCGCTTGGCGATTTGCGCGAGGCCGTTGCGATGATTGATGGCCGCGTGATCACGGAGGCCTCCGGCGGCGTAACGCTGGAGACCATCGCGGGAATCGCCGAAACCGGCGTCGATCTGATTTCCGTCGGCGCGCTGACCCATTCGGCGCGCGTGCTGGATTTGGGGTTGGATGTGGTGGTGAACGCTTAAGTCGCCGGCGGCGGGCAAGTTGGACTTTCGGTTTTGCGCCACAAGCCGTCGTCCTGGCGGAGCATGGGCGCGGATCGGCCGCATCGCCCACGGCCCCTGTTCCACGTTCGCCGCGCGTCGGCCTCGCCTCCTCCGCGCGGATCGAGAAAGCCCACGTCCCGCCCGCCTCGGCGACGCCAGCGCCGAAATGCCCCCCGATAAAGCGACAGTTTCGGCATCGGTTTTACGAGGGAGGCGGGGCTGTAAACGCCACAAATAGACGCGCGCGTCATTCGTTTTCAGCGGCAATGTTTTTGAATCATTTGGCCTTGCTAAGAGCGGATTTAGGTGAGAAATTAGAAAACATGCGCCCCGCCCCTTAGCGGCGATGG
>JBAWEN010000600.1:0-3040 GCA_049591215.1 Methylocystis sp.
GACCAGCGCGCCGGAAAGACCGAGCGCCTTGCCGCAAGTGTGGAGGGTGACGACATTGTCGCGCCCCTCCAGCCCATGCGCCAGCCCACGCCCGCCCAGCCCGAGCACGCCAGTCGCATGAGCCTCGTCGATCAGCAGAAAAGCGCCATGACGCCCAGCGATCCCGGCCAGGGCTTCGAGCGGCGCGATGTCGCCGTCCATGCTGTAGAGGCTCTCGACGACGATCCAAACGCGGCCCGCCCCGCTGGCGGCGCGGACCGCCTCCTCGAAGGCGCCGGCGTCGTTATGCGCGACGGCGCGGCTTGTCGCGCGAGAAAGGCGCGTCCCCTCATGCGCGCTGGCGTGGATCAACTCGTCGTAAAGAATGATATCGCCGCGTTGCGGCAGAGTCGCCAGCAGCGCCTCGTTAGCCGAAAATCCCGCGCCGAAAAACAGCGCGCTTTCGGACCCAAAAAACCGCGCCGCCTCTTTCTCCAGCGCCTCATGCTCGGGATGATTTCCGCGCAATAGCCGCGAGCCCCCGGCCCCCAACGGAACCCCGCGCGCCAGCGCCGCGCGCGCGGCCTCGCGGTATTCCTCGGATTCGGCGAGGCCTAGATAATCGTTGGAGGCGAAATCGAGCCCACCCCTTTTGCTGAGCGCGCGCAACCGATCACGACCGCGCAGGCCGTCGAGATCGGCCTGGTATGGAGCGAGAAAATCGGGACGCGGCGAGGGCATTCTGAGTTGATGTCTCAAGAGGGGCGCGCCAAGTCCTAACCGGGCGAGGCGCGAAGGTCAAAGCGGAGGGGGAAATTATGCCGGCGCCCGACCTTCCGCCGGCTCAGGCTCCGTCCTCTTGCAATTTCGCCAGCGAAAGCCGATCTAATTCGCACAAGGAGGTCCGCGTGACCCTTTCAACCAAAAGCGAACGTCCGCCCTCCCACATCCCCTGGCCGCCGCTGCTGTTCATCGCCGTTATTGTCGGCGGACCGATGCTCGATTATTGGCTGCCGGCCCCTTGGATCCCGCCCGGACCCGCTCATCTCGCCGGAGCCTTGCTGGTCGCGCTGGGGCTCGCCAACGACGTCTGGTGCGCGCTAACGCTGTGGCGGCACGACACGACGATCCTGCCGCATCGCGCCGTCGCGACGCTCGTCACCGACGGCCCCTATCGCTATTCGCGCAACCCGATTTACGTCTCGGAACTGGCGTTGACGCTTGGCGCCGGGCTAATGCTGCGCTCACCCGCCATAATCTTGCTGATTCCGGTGCTGTTTTTCGCGCTGACAAAGCTGGCGATCGAGCCGGAGGAGCGGCATTTGCGCGAGAAATTCGGGGCGACGTTCGAGCGTTTTCGCGCGCGAACGCCGCGCTGGCTGTGACGGCGCCGCGGGAGTAGAATTGATCGATGTTGGAATCCGCGGAAAAGTCCCCTGTAACGACGCCCCTCGCCTTCGAGGTGCGCGGCATGAGCTGCGCCTCTTGCGTTGCGCATGTCGAAAAAGCACTGCTGGCGACCGAAGGCGTCCGCTCCGCTAACGTCAACCTCGCGGCCGAGCGGGTCGATGTGGCGCTGTCGCCGGACGCGCGGGTGGAGAAAATCGCGCAAGCGGTGACCAACGCCGGCTATGAGCCCGTCGTCGAGACGCTGGAACTGGGCGTGCGCGGCATGACCTGCGCGTCCTGCGTCGCCCATGTCGAAAAAGCGCTGCTGGCGACGCCCGGCGTGCTGTCGGCGAGCGTCAATCTCGCGACCGAACGCGCCAGCGTGCGCGTGCTCAAGGGGCCGGCGACCATCGAGAATCTCCGCCACGCCGTCACCGAGGCCGGCTACGAGCCCGCCGAGGTCGCGGGCGCCAGCGAGCGGGACTCGCGCGCGGATGAATCCCGAGCATTGACGCGCCGGCTGATCGCCGCCGCCGTGTTGACCGTGCCGGTGGTCGTGCTTGAAATGGGCGGTCATATGATCCCCGCCATGCATGAATGGATCATGGCGCATATCGGCCATGACGCCGTGCAATATATTTCGTTCGTCCTGACGAGCCTGTTGCTCGTTGGCCCCGGCCGCGCCTTCTACACCAAGGGATTCGCCGCTCTGGCGCGCGGAACGCCCGACATGAATTCGCTGGTCGCGACCGGCACGAGCAGCGCCTACCTCTACTCGGTCGTAACCACCTTCGCGCCGGCGCTGCTGCCCGCCGGCGCGACCAACGTTTATTATGAATCGGCCTGCGTCATCGTCACTTTGATCCTGTTCGGTCGTTTTTTGGAGGCTCGCGCCAAGGGCCGCGCCTCGGACGCTATTCGAACGCTGGCGAAGTTGCAGCCGCGCGTCGCCCATGTCGAGCGCAATGGCGCGGCGCTCGACATAGCCACCGAGGAAGTCAGGGTCGGCGACATCGTGCTGGTGCGGCCCGGCGAGAAAATCCCGACCGACGGCGTGGTCACGCGCGGCGAATCCTACGTCGACGAATCGATGATCACGGGGGAGCCGGCGCCGGTCAAGAAATCCGAGGGCGCGACCGTCACTGGCGCGACCGTCAATACGACCGGCGCCTTCGCCTTTCGCACGACCCGCGTCGGCGCCGACACTTTTTTAGCCGGCGTGATCCGCATGGTCGAGCAGGCGCAAGGCGCCAAACTGCCGATTCAGGCGCTGGTCGATCGCGTCACTGGCGTCTTCGTGCCGGTCGTGCTGGGCATCGCCTTGCTGACCTTCGCGGCGTGGATGCTGATTGGGCCCGAGCCGCGCCTAACGTTCGCGCTGGTCAACGCGGTGAGCGTGCTTATCATCGCTTGTCCCTGCGCGATGGGACTAGCGACCCCCGCCGCGATCATGACCGGCACGGGCCGCGCGGCGGAGCTTGGCGTGCTGTTTCGCAAGGGCGAGGCGCTGCAGACGCTGCGTGACGTGACCTTGATCGCGTTCGACAAGACCGGCACGCTCACGGTCGGCCAGCCGCGATTGACCGATCTTATCGCCGCGCCCGGCTTCGACGCGAACGACGCGCTGCGGCTTGCCGCCAGCGTCGAGGCGCTGTCCGAGCACCCGGTCGCG
>JBAWEN010000601.1:0-5149 GCA_049591215.1 Methylocystis sp.
CGACTGTATCGCGTCTTCCTGGCGGCTTGACCCGAATGAGGCGAGACGCTCGAAGATCGACTTGCGGCGCTGATCGGCCTGGCTGATCTCGCCGCGCGCCTGACGCAATTGCTCCTGGCCAGGCCGCGGAAAATCCTCGATCTGCGGCATGCGGGCCCCGCGCGCGGGCTGTTCGGGAGCCGGCGGCACATACGGACCGGCGAACCGCTCGTCTTCCGGGGCGGAAGCCCTTCCGGGCGCCCTGTCCTCGTCGGTGAAGCGGCGCGGCGGCTCGGCGTAGGCGGGACGGCTCGGGGCCGGCTCGATATAGACGCCATGCGTCGCCCGCTCGCGCGCGGGCTCCTGATATTGCGGTTCCGCGTAATAACCGAGCGTCGCCGCTTCGTCGGACTGGTAAACCGGCGCGGCCGAAGCCGCCGGAGCCTCGCGAGCGAAATAGCTGGAAGCGGCGGCCGGGACTGGCGCGGGAGTCGATTCGACGACCAGCGCGGGCTTTGGGCGGCTCTGCTGGGTGGCGATCTGAGCGCGCAGGCGTTCGACCGCCTCCTCGCTGATGCGGGCCTCGGCCAGTCCCGAGTCCTGCACGGTGATCGCCTCGGGATCGATGCCCGTCGCCACCACGGAGACGCGGATCACGCCCTCCAGCGACGAATCGAAGGTCGCGCCGAGAATGATGTTGGCCTCTTCATCGACCTCCTGACGGATGCGGCTGGCCGCCTCGTCGACCTCATAAAGGGTGAGGTCGTTGCCGCCGGTGATGGAGATCAGCAAGCCGCGCGCGCCCTTCATCGACACTTCGTCGAGCAGCGGATTGGCGATGGCGGCCTCGGCCGAGAGAATCGCCCGGCGCTCGCCCGTGGCCTCGCCCGTGCCCATCATCGCCTTGCCCATGCCGCGCATGATCGAGCGCACATCGGCGAAGTCGAGGTTGATCAGCCCTTCCTTGACCATCAGATCGGTGACCGAGGCGACGCCCGAATAGAGCACCTGATCGGCCATCGCGAAGGCGTCCGCGAAGGTCGTCTTCTCGGTGGCGATGCGGAACAGATTCTGGTTCGGAATGACGATCAGCGTGTCGACGCATTTCTGCAATTCGCCGATGCCGCTCTCGGCGATGCGCTGGCGACGCTGGCCTTCGAAGTGGAACGGCTTCGTCACCACGCCGACCGTCAGAATGCCCATTTCGCGCGCGATCATCGCGATCACCGGCGCCGCGCCCGTGCCCGTGCCGCCGCCCATGCCGGCGGTGACGAAGCACATATGCGCGTTGGTCAGATGCTCGCGGATTTCATCGCGCGCCTCCTCGGCGGCGGCGCGGCCGACTTCCGGCTGAGCGCCGGCGCCGAGGCCCTCCGTGACCTGGAGACCCATCTGAATGATGCGGTCCGCGCGCGCGGAGGCGAGAGCCTGCGCATCGGTGTTGGCCACGAGAAAATCGACGCCGGACAATCCCGAAGCGATCATGTTGTTGACGGCGTTGCAGCCGCCGCCGCCCACGCCGCAAACGATGATGCGGGGCTTCAATTCCCTTAGTTCTGGCGCCTTTAGATTGATGGTCATAATTGGGCCTTTCGATGCACGAAGTGCGCTACTGCGTTCGTTTACTCTCGCCAGGGACCGCTTTTCGCCGCGAAGGCGGCCCTTGGCCATTTGGTTTTCCGTTTAAAAACTCTCCGTCAGCCACCGCCCCACGCGCGACATGTAGCCATTCGAGCCGTTCGCCAGCCGTTGCTCGCGACGCGGCTCGAAATACTCGCGACCCGCGACCTGCGGGTAGACAAACAGACCCGCGACGGCGGCGAATGCCGGGCTGAAAGCCGCTTCCGGCGGCAAGCCGTCGACCCCGTTCGGACGTCCGACCCGCACCTGCCCGCCAAGAACGCGGCGCGCGGCTTCGGGCGCGCCGGTGAGCTGACAGGCCCCGCCGGTCAACACGACGCGAAGCCCGCGCCCGGCGCCAAACCCCGCCTGGGCCAGCCGATCGCGCAAAAACTCCAGCGTCTCCTCGACGCGCGGCCGAATGATGCGCACGACATGCGACTTGGGGACTTGCGCTGGATGATGATCGCCTTCGCCGACATGGCCATAGGCGACCGTCTCGCGATCGTCCGAGGGCGAGGCGATGGCCGCGCCGTGCATTGTTTTAAGACGCTCCGCGTCCGAAACCCGCGCGTTGAGCCCGCGCGCTATGTCCATCGTGACGTGGTTGCCGCCGAGCATCACCGCGTCGACATGCACCAGCGCCCCGCCGGAGAAGACCGCGAGGGAAGTCGAGCCGGCGCCCATGTCGATGACGACCACGCCCATTTCGGCTTCGTCCGGCTCCAGCACGCTAAGACCGGCGACATAGGGCGCCGCCGCGATCGCCTCCACGGCGAGATGCCCGCGCTCCACCGCGAGGAACAAATTGCGCGTCGCCGCCTGATCGCAGGTCGCGACGTGAAGATCGACGCCAAGTTCCTCGCCGACCATGTTCTTTGGCTCGCGCACGCCGGCCACGCCATCCAGCGAATAGCCGATCGGCAGCGAATGCATGACGAAGCGCCCGCGCGTCGTCGGATGCATCGCCGACGCCTCCAACACGCGATGCACGTCGGATTCGGCCACTTCGCGCCCGCCGATGGCCGTCTTGGCGGTGAAATGCTTCGACGCCAGTCGTCCGCCCGAAGCCGTGACGACCACGCGGTCGATCTGAACGCCGGCCATCCGTTCCGCGGCGTCGACGGTCTGGCGGATAGCGCTTTCGGCTTCGTTCATATCGACGATGAGCCCGTTCTTCACGCCGCGCGCGCGCTGAAGCCCGATGCCAAGGACGCGGGCGCGATGGGTGCGCCAGTCCTCGGGCGCGGCGTCGCGCTCCGGCGTCAGCCGCGCGATCAGGCAAGCGATCTTAGACGACCCGACGTCCAGCGCCGCCACTGTCGCGGAGCGACGCGGCGAAAGTTGCTTCATGCGCGAGGAAACAATCTGGTTCTTCATGTGTGACCGCCACTCTTTACCGGTTTGCCGTGCGTCAACGCCGCCGCGCGCAAGTCGGCCGCCTCCTCCGTCAGTCGGACCGCCACGCGGTCGGGCAGGCGCAAGTCGATCGAAAGAATGTCCTTGTCCAGAATGCGCGCCTCGCGTTGCAGACGAATCAGCACCCCGATGGCCGCTCCCGGATCGCGTTCCGGCAATTTGACCTCGACGCCATTGGTCATCACCAACGACCAGCGGCGGCCAGCCACGAAGATCCCCGCCTTCACCCGAGACGCGAGATCGCCCATGTCGGCGCGGATCGCGACATATTGCGGAAAGCGCTTGGCGGCGCCGTCGCCGACCACGAACGGCAGCCCCAGAAAGCGCTCGTCGCTGAGTTCGTCGATCACCGTGCCGTCGGCCGAGACCACCGCGATCTTGCCGTCGCGCTGCCAAAGCGCGGCGGGCACGCGCTCTTCAATGGCGATAACCAGCCGATCGGGATAAAATTTGAGCACGCGCGCGGATTTCACGAGCGGCAATTGCAACAGGCGATTGCGCACCTCCACCGCGTCCAGAAACAGCAACGATCCTCGCGGATCGATGCGAGCCGCCGAGAGAATCTCGCCCTCGCGCAGCCGATTTTCGCCGGAGATCGTAACCGCGCTGATCGGAAAGCCGAGAGCGCGGGCGATAATGTCTTGCGGCTCGCCGCCTTCCGTCACCATTTCGCGATAGCCGCCGCCATCGACGAAGCCGGCCCAGCCGGCGGCCGCGAGCAAAACAATCAACGCGAAGGTTCCAAACCCCTGCCTCGAGACAAGGGCCGCGAGACGCCCGCGAAAGCCGCGCTTGCCGTGATGAACTTCGCCGGCGCAACCGCCGGACTCGGCGCTCTCGGGGTATTCGGCGCGCGTCCGATAAGCGGCGCCAAACGAAACCGCCGAGCCAAACGCTTCCGCCGGATGCGGAAAAGCCGGCGAGAGCAGCGCGTGCAGCTGCTCTTTCAGCGATCTCGAGAAGCGTCTTCCACCATCCATCTGACCAGCTCGCCGAACGAAAAACCTGCGTGGGCCGCCATTTCTGGCACGAGTGAGGTCTCCGTCATTCCGGGCTGCGTATTGACCTCCAAGACAACGAGTTCGCCTGTTCCTTCGGGGCGGTCGTCGTATCGAAAATCCGCGCGGCTTACGCCGCGGCATCCAAGAGCTCGGTGAGCCTCGAGCGCCAACTCTTGAACTTTTTGGTAAATATTCGGTTTAAGAATTGCAGGAAGTATGTGTTGCGACCCGCCTTTTGCGTATTTCGCCTCATAATCGTACCAACCGCCGCCCGCCGCCCGGATTTCGATCACGGCCAGCGGACGATCGCCCATCACCGCGCAGGTGAGTTCTCGCCCAGCGATGAACTGCTCGGCCAGCATCATCTCGCCATGGACCCAATCGGCGCGCGTCAGTTCCTGGGGCGGATGCTCCTGATCCTCCTTGACGATGAACACGCCGAACGAGGAGCCCTCCGACACCGGCTTGAGCACATAGGGCCGCGCCAGCGCATGGGCCTTGGCGGCCTCCAGTCGATGCACGACGCGGCCGCGCGGGACAGGCACGCCCGCCGCCGCCATGATGGTCTTGGCGACCTCCTTGTGCATCGCGGCGGCGGAGGCGAGGACGCCGGAATGCGTGTAGGGTATCCGCAACAGCTCCAGGACGCCCTGGATGACGCCATCCTCGCCATAACGCCCGTGCAGCGCATTGAAGGCGACGTCGGGCTTCAGCCGCGCGAGCAATTCCGCCGCGTCCGCCCCCACGTCGAGACGGGTGACGCGGAACCCCTCACCCTCCAGAGCGTTGGCGCAAGCTTCGCCGGAACGCAACGAAATAGGACGTTCGGCGGAGAGCCCGCCCATGAGCACCGCGACATGTTTCATCGTTTCGTTCCTGTTCGCGAGGCGGCGGCGCGCCCCATTCGTCAATTCGCGCGGCGCGTCCACACTTCGATTTCGCCGGCTTCGCCAGTCTTTTCGAACGGCGCGAGCACTCTCGCGATTTCGGGTTGCTTGGCGGACCACTCGCGCAGCCGTGGCGATTCCACGACGATGACGTCGGCCCGCCCTTCTTCGACATCCCGCGCGAAAGTCGTCAGATCCCGCCGCCGATATTCGGCGAGACGCGCGCGATAGGCGGGATCGGAA
>JBAWEN010000602.1:0-26193 GCA_049591215.1 Methylocystis sp.
CTTCAACACGGATCAAGGCAGCCAGTTCACCAGCGAGGGCTTCACGGGCGTGACGGGCGTGCTGATTAGGCATGGCGTAGCAATCAGCATGGACGCCAAGGGCTCTTGGCGCGACAATGTGTTTGTCGAGCGGCTGTGGCGGAGCGTCAAATACGAGCAGGTCTATCCGCACGCCTACGACAGCGTCTTCGAGGGGCGCGCCGCGCTTGGCCGATATGTGGACTTTTATAACCGGCGGCGCCCGCATTCGAGCCTTGACGCGCGAACCCCGGATGAGGCCTACTTCGCCTCGCGGACGATCGCGATGGCCGCACGAGCCGTCGCGCGCGATTTTGATGCAGCTCTGTAGGCATGGCCAGCGTTTCACGTCATCAGCGCCTTCTGGGGACAAGCGGCGTTGATCGGCGCGCACCGGGCGAGCCCTCTCGGTCTGGCGACAAATCCAAGCCGGAACATTCCAGCGGTTCGCGATCCGCCGCCACACCACCGGAGACCGGCAATGCTGATTGCAATTCATATCCTCATCCAAGCCGGATTGATCACTCGGATTCTGCTGCGGCAGCATCGCGATCCCGCCTCGCGCATTGCCTGGATCGTCGTGGTTCTGGCCCTGCCGGTCGCAGGCATCGTCTCGTATCTTCTGCTCGGTGAGACCAATATCGGCGCAAAGCGGGCCGAGCGTCTGCGGGGCATACTCGCGGCCATGCCGAAACTGAGCCAGACACCTGGTTGGGACGCGCCGATGCTGTGCGCGGACGTTCCTGAATTCTACCGACCACTTTTCAATGTTGGTCGCTCGATCAGCGGATTTGAGCCGGTGGGAGGGAACCTGGCCCGGCTGATGGCTGATTCGGACGCCACTATCGACGCCATGGTCGCCGACATCGAGGCCGCCCGTGACCACGTCCATGTGTTGTTTTATATTTGGCTGCCGGACAATAATGGAACAAGGATAGCGGAAGCCTTGAAGCGCGCCGCGACCCGCGGGGTGACCTGTCGCGCGCTGGTCGACGGTCTCGGGTCACGCGCGCTTGTCCGCTCCCGTCTTTGGACCGAAATGGCCAGCAGTGGCGTCAAGCTGGCCCGCGCGCTGCCAATCGACCATCCGTTTTTTCGCGTTTTGTTTGGGCGGATCGACCTGCGCAATCACCGCAAGATCGTGGTGATCGACAACTGGATCACCTATTGCGGCAGCCAGAATTGCGCCGATCCGGCGTTTCTGCCCAAGGCGAAATACGCGCCTTGGGTGGATGCCGTCATGCGGTTCGAGGGCGCGGTCGCGCGTCAAAACCAATCCGTCTTCGCGGCCGACTGGATGACCTACTACGATGAGGACATCCGCGATCTCCTGCGTCGCCCCATCGAGGCGCCGACCGCGGGTTTTCCAGCGCAGGTGATCGCCAGCGGCCCAACCGTCCGCTACTCGGCCATGCCTGAGATGTTCGAGAGCCTGATTTATAGCGCTCGGCATGAATTGGTTATCACGACGCCCTATTACGTGCCGGACGACGCGCTGCAGGGAGCACTGTGCGCCGCGGGAAACCGCGGAGTTGCCGTGACCATCGTGTTTCCGGCCCGAAACGACGACTTCGCCGTCGAAGCCGTCAGCCGCGGCTGCTACGCGGATTTGCTCGCCGCGGGCGTGAGCATCTACGAATATGTCGGCGGCCTCCTGCACACGAAGTCGCTGACTTTGGACGGCCAGATCACGCTGATCGGGTCAGCCAATATGGATCGGCGCAGCTTCGATCTGAATTACGAAAACAACATCCTGCTCTGCGATCCCGCGCTGACCCTTGAGATGAGGCGGCGCCAAGACGTCTACATCGCCCTATCAAAGCCCGTCACCGCCGCGGAAGTGGGCGCCTGGCGTTGGTGGGCCAGATTGAGAAACAACGCGCTTGCCATGCTGGGGCCAGTGTTGTGACAGGCTTACCCGCCCAATAGCGCCGCCGTTTGGCTCGCCGCGGGCCTTGCAATCCGGGCTCGCGAGCTTTGGCGAATCGGCCGTAACACTGATCGAGGCAGTTGATTTGAAGATCATCAGTTGGAACCTCCTCCACACCAACGGCGCCAGCGTCGAACACGTTGAACTTTTAATCGCACATCATCGCCCTGATCTGGTTTTGATGCAGGAAGCCACCGCCAGGATCGACACCCTGTCCATGCGTGTTGGCGGATATTACGCGCGCATTGCGTTGCCTGGGCGCAAGCACGGCCTCGCGGCGTGGAGCCAGCGGCCCCTTCAAAGTCCGGCGACGAGCTTGCCATTGCAGCGTGGGATGATCGTCAAGCGCCTGGCGCAAATCCTGAAGCCGCGAGAATTCACGGTGGCCAACGTGCATCTTTCACACGGGCAATTTCTAAACCGATTCCAGCTTCGACAAATATCGAATGCTCTTCCAGACCGGGCGGCCATTTTAGGTGATTGCAACCTTATAGGCTCACCGATGTTGCGCGGGTTCGATGACGTGGGCCCAAGGCAGCCGACACATAGATCAGCCAATATCATTCCGTTGCGGCTTGACAGGTGCTTTATCAAAGGTTTGCGCTGCATCTCCTCGGAAGCGCTGAATATTTCCGCATCCGATCACAAACCGATCATGGTTGAGCTTGCAACCATATAAGCCGTATGGCCGCTGCGATGCGTGAGAAAAAACCCTCGCGCAGGGTCATTTTATGAGGGGCATTGAGGTTTGCGTCCGTCGCCTCAGATGATGCGAACAATGATGCCGAATAAAAGGAAGAGCGCGAAAGCTGACATCACCAAGGCCATGATCAAAGCAGGCCGGAAGTATCGAAACGTCTGATTCCGGCGCAACTCTCGAAGCGTCATCCAGTAATCGATTGTGCCTAAAACGATTGAAAAAATCCCCATCACGGATAGAAACAGCCCCAGGTTTTGCGGGGTGTTCTCGCGTGGCAGAGCCTTTCCGGCATCCTGAAGCGCTTTAAGAATGGCATAGATCGTAAATCCAAAACCGAGCAATGTAAAAGAGGTCCGGATCCACGCCATGAGCGTTCTGTCCGCCGCCAAAATGGTGCGCATCATCCCCAGATCAAGCGGCTCCTTGGGTGTTACGTTCGTCGATGGCTCACCTTCGATTTCCAAGTTCGTCTCCTTTTCGCGGTGACGGTGAGAATTTCGCGGTCAATAATGGCGTCCAAGGAATGTTCGCAAGCCCCCCCCTTTCCAGCGACTAGCGGACAACGCGCTTGCGCCACATAACGTAAGGAATCGTGAGGAGAGCCCCAAGGATCGCGTAAAGCAGGATCGCCGGCAAAACCGCCTTCTGTTCCGGAAAGTTCGTCGCGCCAATCGCCAACGCGATGCCGGGGTGTCGTATCGCGGTCGCCAGGGCGAGCACAGCCCGATCTCGGGGATCGGGGCCCCCGAGCATATGTCCGACGGCCAGGCCCACGAGCACGAATGCGGCGATAGCAACGATTGTTCCGTTGCCGACCAGCGCGATGATCGCCGGCCACGTTGCGAACAGGAGAGGCAGAACGCTGACGGCGAGCGACACCGCGGCGACGAGCGCGACGGATTTCGAGATTCGCGACGCGAACTCGGGAGCGATACGCCGGACAAACAACCCAACCATCAATGGCGCGAAAACCGTCATCAGAACCAGTTGGGCAATTGGCCAAACCTGCATATGGGCTGGCGTCTGGAAAAACCGACCCAGCAATTCGATCGCGAATGGAATGAAAATCACCGCGACGGCCGCCGCGACGACCAACAATCCGATCGCGTAGGATGGTTCGCCGTGGGCCTTGATTTGCTTTTTTGGGAGGAGGGGCGGAACCGGAGAAACGGCAAGCGCCACGAGCGAGACTTCCACGGCTTCATGCGGATCGAAGGCCCAGACAATCACCGCCGCGAGTACGGGCATGATGACGTCCATCGCCAGCAGCGAGCGCCCGAGCTGCGCGGGTCGGCGGAGGAGAGAGATGGTGTCTTCAGGCCGCGAATCGAGGCCGATTGCGAACACGCTTAGAACGATACTAGCTTTGAGCGCGAACATAATCAAAATATGCAATGTCGCGCTCCAGTCCTTGCCGCCTGAACGTTCATCGCTCTATCGCATCATTGACGCCCGGTGAAGCAAAAAGCTGAGCTCCTGGCGCCGCCTTACGATTTGACTCGCGCACCGCGATCAGTCGCCGCCCGCAGCTATTGCCCCGTGCAGCGCCGGACGCGCCGAATCACCTCCACCTACATCGCATAAGCCGCGCCGCCGCCGATCTAGCGCCGTGGGCGGCCCGCGAAACCGCGCATTTGGTTCGTGTCGAGACTGACGCGGGCGCGAGGGATTTCTTGATATGATCATCTCGGCGGCTTACGTTCAAACGAATGCTCCGCGGAGCGTCGGAGTGTCATGGAGGACGGATGGTCCGGCTCTCACGGCGAACGATGCTGCTTGGAGGCTCGGCCTGGGCATTCGCGGGGGTCGGCGCGCAAGCGACAGCGCGGCCGTCCCTGCCGATCCCTCCCGAACTAAGGGCCGACGCCGCGGGGACCATCAAGCTCGACGCGCAAACCGGCGCGATGCGGTTCCTGCGCGACCGCGAGACGGCGACTTATGGGATCAACGGCCCCTATCTCGGGCCGGCGCTGCGCCTGCGGCGGGGCGAGACGGCGACCGTGCAGGTCATCAATAACGTCCCGGAAAACATCACCATGCATTGGCACGGGCTGATCATTCCGGGGTCGGCCGACGGAGGACCACATCAGGTCATCGCGCCGGGAAAATCGTGGCGGACGCGGCTCTCGGTCAATCAGCCGGCGGCGACGCTCTGGTTTCATCCTCACTACTATCCATCGACCGCTCGGCTCGTCATCAAGGGGCTGGCGGGCCTGCTGATCGTCGATGACGAGGAATCCGGCCGATTGCCGCTGCCGTCCCGGTGGGGCGTCGATGACATTCCGCTGATCATACAGGACCGCCGTTTCACACCCGACGGGCGGTTGTTCGATCGCATGAACGCCATCGCGGTGACGAACGGCTACGTCGGCGACATCGCGCTCGTGAACGGCGCTCTCTATCCGGAGGCCCGCACGACGCGGGGCTGGATCAGGTTGCGAATTCTCAACGGTTCGAACGCCCGCGGCTACAAGCTCGGCGTCTCGGACAACCGCTCGTTCTATGTCATCGCGTCGGACGGCGGCTTGCTCGCAAGCCCGGTGGAGCTCAAAGAGCTGTCGATCCATGCCGGTGAGCGTTTTGAGATCCTTGTCGACGGACGCGATGGGCGCGCCTTCGATGTCGTCGCGCTGCCGGTCGCGCAGGGAATCATGCGGTTGCCGCCGTTCGACGGTCCGCTGCCATTGGTCACGATCAGGCCCGACGGCGCGGATGGCGCGGGGCGGCTTCCTTCATCGCTTGCCGTCTTGCCGGCCCTGCCGCGGCAGCTTCCGCCGGTGAGCCAGGAACTGGCGATGAACATGTTCCACGACATGCGCGGCATGATGCCGCTCCAACAAGCAGGACTGCCGGCAATGATCCAAAGCGGCAAGACCGACCCGGCGGTCGTCGCGCGCGTGGCCGACCTCATCGTCGGCGATCCGGCGTTGTCGCAAGCGGAGCAACTCTCCTCCAATGGCGTGAATCGCAAGCCGTTCTCGCTCGAGCGCATCGATTTTACGGCGGCCCGCGACAAGGATCTGCGTTGGCGGATCCTAGAAGGACGCGACCGGATGGCGCACCCCGTGCACATCCATGGCTGCCAGTTCCGCATTATCTCGCGGGATGGCAAGCCGCCGGAACCCGAGCGAGCGGGATGGAAGGATGTCGCGCCAATCTCGAACGCGGGCGTCACCGAAATCCTGTTGCGGTTCCCATATTCGGCGAGCCGAGATGATCCCTACATGGCGCACTGTCACATTCTGGAACACGAGGATTCCGGCATGATGGCTCAGTTTACCGTCTCGTGAGAGGAGAGTGTTGACGTTAAACCCGTGGCGCGGGAGAATTCGACGATGAGCGAAACGCGCCAGCGCCGCCGAAAGAAGCGAGGTCTTGGACTTTCGCTGTTGGCGGCGGCGGCGTTGGCCTGCGCGGTTCCCGCGTTTGGGCGCGATGACCCAATGAAAGCGATGATTTCGGCTGAACGTGACCTCGACGTCATGTGTCGCGGCGGCTCGCCCGAGGAATTCACGACGGTGGAAGCTTGCAAGCAACGAGATAAGCTGGTGAAGGCGCTCCGAGGCGACGGTTACTGCTATGGCAAGAAGGGGCAACCCAGCACGAACATGCAATGGCATAAATGCGGCGCGAATTCCCTGAGAGAATTCACGCCGTAGCGCCGTGGCTAATGATTTACGGCTAAAACCGTTCGCGCCGCCGCCGGTACATCCGCGGTCGGGGCGCGATCGGTATTTTCACCTCAGTCCGCGAAAATCCAGCGGGCTCCGAAGTAGGCCGCGGCGCCAATGACGATGACCCCGATCATGCCGACCGGGGTCGCCGCATAGCTCGTCAACTCAAGAATCGCTCCCATGACTTTCTCCTTTTTTCTCTGTTAGATTTCGCTTCAGTCGGCCATTTTCAGCTGATCCGCCGAGGATTTCCCACTGCGGCCATCGGCGACAACCTCGAACGAAAGCTTCTGCCCTTCGGCGAGGTCGTTAAAGCCGGCGCGTTCAACGGCGCTGATGTGAACGAAAACATCGGGTCCACCCGATTCCGGCTGAATAAATCCGAAACCCTTTTGCGCGTTGAACCACTTTACGGTGCCAGTCTGCATGACATGTCCTTTCCAAGAACAAGTGTCGGGAACCCGCGAGATGCGGCGCCCTATCGATCGATGTTCAGGGGAGGAAGTCGTGCGCGAAGGCGCCAGAAACTGGCGCTGTCGCAAAGCCGTTCGGCCGAAAACTCGATTTGCTCTATGTAAGTCATAACCTCTAAGTTTACAAGCGTCGCTATACGAGGCAGGTTTTTCGAAACTTCTTTTGTGAAGGAAGCCGGCTCCGCAAATTACGAAATGCTTTAACGCCATGTCGCGATATTGCGCCTCGGCCTGCCAGAGTCCGGCTTCCGCGGCTTTGACGCGGACATCCCTCTGGAATTTGACGACGCCGGAAAGGACGACGGCCACATAAATAACTGATTTCTCAAGCATTGACAAATAGCCGGCAGCGCTTCGAGAATGGGGCCGGTTGTCGATTGGCGTCGCCGCCGGTCCAAACCAGGGAGCGCCATGAAACTTCGCCTCGTGTGCTTTGCTGGCGTAGCGCTGGCGCTTTTTTGCGCTCCCGCGCGGCCCGTCGCCAATTCGGCGATCCGCGTGGCCGGCGGGCTCGATTCGGCGCCGCTCAGGACGGGCGGTTTCACGGCCGACGGGCCGCCGATCGCCGGCGAAAGCTCGATCGCCTATTTCGACACGCTCGCGCAATTCAAGGCGCGAAGCTCGCTCCCGGCCGGCGTGACCCATGTTTATGTCCGCGCCATCACCGGAACCTATCCGCCGCCGGCCGGGGCCGACGCGACGCCGCTTTGGTTCAAGGCGGCGTCTTCGGAGACGCGGGTCTGGGGAGAGGTCAAGGTCGGCGGCCAAATCTTCGATCCCGTTTACAGCACGAACCCGGTCAACATCGCCGAGTTCGGCCTGGTCGCGGATGGCGCGTGGAAGCAGGGCGGCTGCAATTTCACCGCGACGAGCGCGGGCGGCGGAACGCTCACGGTCTCATCGACGGCGGGATGCATCGCCGGGATGCGCCTCACCTCCGTGAACTGGGCGACGCGCGCCGCCGCGTCCCTGCCGATCGTTCTCCCAGGCACGACGATATCAGCCGTTGGACCTGGCAAAATCGCCGTGTCGCAGCGGATACCCGCGATGAACGCGGTCCCGCTCGCCGCCTGGTGGGACGATATCACGGGCACGGACAACGCGCCGGCGATCCAGGCCGCGCTCGATTTCGGGATGCGCGACCGCTATCCGAATTTCAAATTCCCGAACGGGATTTTCGCGGTCAAATCCTCGCTGAACGCCGGCTGGGGCAAGGGCTTTTACACGCTGAACATAAAGGGCGGAGACCGGCAGTCATTCGCCGGCCTGCCCGGGACGGTCCTGCTGTTCACGCGATTCAATCAGCCCTTCATGAACTTCCAGGCGGTGCGAACGTCGAGCCTTTCGGGCGTCGCCATCATCGGCCGAAATTTCAATTACCTCGTCCATGGTCAGGGGCAGCCTTCGTTTTCTCCCAACAGGGACGATTGGGTCGCGCCGGAATTTTCACCGGCCTCCGCTCCCGGCGGCCTGCAGCGCAACGCGCCTTTCGCCGGCGTGACCGAGGACGCCTATTGCGGCGGGCCGCCAAGCATCGGCTATCCCGATCTAAGCTTTCCATCATGGACGAATATCACAACGCAATTCGGCAAATACACATCCAGCGACGTAAAGCTGGAGGACGTTGAAATCGACGGATTCGGCGTCGCCTATGCGAACGGCCTCGGCTGCGCGTCGAACGCCGACTTCACGAAGATCGTCAATTTCACCGGCGCGAACAACGCCTATGACATCGCGATCGTGCAATCACAATCGCGCAATGTCGAGCTGCGGAATCTCAATCTCGAGCATTTTTACGCGGCGGTCACCAACTCGGATTTCGGCCCCGCGCAGGGCCAATTCAACGGGCCGATGACGAACATATCCGCCGCCGATGGCTATGAGATGTTTCGGTTCGGCGATATGGCCTACGCCGGCCCGGTCGTGATCGACAATATCTATGGCGAGAACATCGTCAGAGTCGGCGACTTCACCGGCAACGCCGCATTCCCGAACCCCGTTATTTTCCACGGCGGGATCGTCAATCTGAACGAATTTTTGCACGGCCAAATCCCGGCTTCCTATGTGACGAACAACGGTCCGATCACGTTCAGCGGCGTTTCCATCAATGGAAACCAAAGAATCGGAACCTGGGCGACCGGCGGCGGCAGCGTGAAATTCACTGACGGCGGCTCGTGGCAATGCGCGACCGCCTCTCCTTCCACGACGGCGCAACTTCTCGCCATCGACTATTCCGGCGGATGTCTCGTCGGGCCCGAGAAATTCAGCATTCAAGACCCCGTGGCCGCGACGCATTATTCTTCCACGGGAGCCCCGCCCGGCGGCGCGCCGCAACAAAGCGTCCTCGCCAGCAACGCGACCGCATCCGCGCGTGTGCCGATGACGCAAGGATTGAGACAATTCATAGACCAGGACGACAGAAGCTGGAACATGACGATTCCGCCCGGCGAATTGATCGACCCAGCGAATCCGGGGCAAGTTCCGGTCGCGCCCGCGATCTCGAACGACGTGCTGACGTTCGGCTATTGCGCCGCGTTTCAGACGATGTACCCAATGGCGCCCGGCGTCATTGTCCAACACAACGGCACGGGAACCAACTTCGTCGTGACTTCGGTGGGAAGCCCGCTTGCCAGTTCGAATTGCCGGCCCGCGACCTATGTCATGGTCACGGCGACGCAGCAGAACAACCTCAACGTGGTTCCCGGCACGAATAATTTCCTGTCGAACAACATCACGGCGGCGGCGCTGACCGGCTATTCGTCGCGGCTTGGCGGTCCACTGATCACGCTTCCGACCCGCCTGTTCTTTGGAGAGTTCACTTCCGGCGACGCGACGGTCGCCAAGGTTCAGGATTCAATCGGATCGGGAGCGGCTTTGACGCGCTTCCTCGCCGCCGGAGACCCGTTCGTTGGCCCCGGAAACCCTTTTACGAACGCCGGCGGCGCGTTTTCGACTTATGGCGCGAACCCGATGTCGTGGCCAATCCAGCCTATCCCGATAAATTTGAGCGCGGTGAGCAACGGGAACCCGGGCTCGATCGTCATGAGCGCACCGGCGCGAACCTCCGGAACATTTCCAATCTTCCCATTCGAATTGCGGCCGTGATCACGCTCGCCTGAATAGCGCCTTCATTTGTCTGGCGCCCGCGGATTCTTGGCCGCGCGCCCACGGACCGCGGTGAGATGACGCACTCTCGTCTATTGAGCAACGGATGCAATTGGCGCAAAGTTTACTAAATGCGGTTTGCGCGAAACCTGCTTTAGAGGAGGCTCCGGTGCAGAAGCGTGAGGACATGGGCGATCTCGTCAAGCTTGCTGGCTTGCTCGCTATTTTCGCGGTGACGTTTACGACTGTCGCCGCCTTCTTTAATCTGGCCCATTAGAGCGCTTTCGGCGAAAGCAGCCGCCGATTTTGCCTCGAAAGGTGTGACTATACAAAGGAGCTTTGGATCTTTCCGGTGCGATCCGGACCGGAAAGACCAGGAGCCAGCCGCCCGCCATAACCTTTGGATAAAGCGGCGATTGGCCGCTATGATGCGCAAACGACGCGGCGTCATTGGCTCGCGCCTCGCGGCAACGCGGGCGCGCGCCCCAATCCCGGGGGTATGAACATGGACGAGTTCGGCGGCGGCGGCTTCCTGCGTAGTCTCATGATTGGTTTCGTCCTGGCGGTCGCCGCGTCCTTCGTTTACGTCTGGTATCGATAGGCTCGCCGCCCGGCTTCCGCAGAACAAGAAAAAATTCACCATGTGTGCCGGCGCACGGCAGCGTGACGGCTTTTGGGGTCAACTGCATCCATGCCCAAAGCGGGCATGAGCAGAAGGAAACGCCCCGATGTTGACCGCCGCCATGTTTCGCCGCCTCGCCGTCGCCGTCGCCGTGTTGACGTCAGCCACTTTGTTCGCGGCGGAAGGCTTTGCGGTGGCCAACACGAACTCCATCACCCACTCGAGGCCGAACCTCTCCACGCCGAACGGATGGGTTTTGGGCTGATCGGGCTAGTCATTGGGCCGCCGAAGGCCGGGAACCGCCTTGTGAAATGGTTGCGATAACGCATTATCCACTTCGTCGCCGATGTGTTCGCCGCCATATTGCGCGCTTCGCAGCGCCACTTTGAGATAACTGCCGTCATTAAGGCCCACGTCCAGCGCGAGCGCGACTATATTGACGTAGATGATGAGGCGAATACGCATGGGCCAAACGCTATCTTTTGAATATTGACCAATTCTTCGGCGGTCAAGTTCGAGCATGAACACCCGGCTGGCGTGATGCTATCATGGCGTCATTCTGCGCCAGCATCATCATTTCATGGCCTCGTTGCTTACCATTAAAATTGCATTAAAATCCACCAAGTGTAAGCTTAGCGATGTAGAGGCATAATATGCCATAATGTGCTAATTTCGCGAGAAGCGGAGGTTTCCCGATGCCGACACGCAATGTTGCTCTGACCGAACACCAAGGGGCGCTTATCGAGATGTTGCTGCAAAGCGGTCGCTATCAAAACGCGGGTGAAGTGCTGCGCGAAGCGTTGCGCCTCGTCGAAAATCGCGAAGTCGAGGAAGCGACGAAACTTGAAACCCTCCGCGCCGCCGCTCAACTTGGCGTCTCGGCATTGGAGCGCGGCGAGTTCAAAGAATTCCCGAACGGCCTGGCGTTGCTTTCTCACCTCAACAAGATAGCCGATAAAGTCGTCTCCGGCACGGGGGACAATTGACGGGAACGCGCTGGCGGGTTCGCCTCGGTGATGAGGCTGAAAAAGATTTCGCCCGCATCCTGAAATACACCAAGGACAGATTCGGCGAACTCTAACTTCAAATTTACAGAGCGACGCATTCCGAAGTGCTTGCGGCGCTCGAAGTTGGCCCCGATTTATTCGGCGGCGCCGCCCGAGAGGAAATTCTCCCCATTCTTCGGACGCTTGCAATAGACGCTTTCTCCGCCGCCGGAAAATGCGCCCGTCGGCGGCCCTCCCTCTCGCGACGCGCCTTAAAACGCCCCCTGCCCTTCCCCACTCCGCCCGCGACGGCTATGACAGCCGCTCCTCGGGAGGCCCGCCTTGACCATACGCAAGAACGCCGAACCGCCGCGCGCCTGGCAGCGGATGCTGTCGGGGCGGCGGCTCGATCTGCTCGACCCTTCGCCGCTCGACGTGGAGATCGAGGACATCGCCCACGGGCTCGCGCGCGTCGCGCGCTGGAACGGCCAGACGCAGGGGCCGCATATTTTTTCCGTAGCGCAGCATAGCCTTCTGGTCGAAAAAATCGCACGCGCGCTCGAACCCGCGATTTCCCGGGAGGATCGACTTTTCATGCTGTTGCACGACGCGCCGGAATATGTGATCGGCGATATGATCTCGCCGTTCAAGGCGGTGATCGGAGATGCTTATAAAAGCGTCGAAAACCGCATTCTGGGGGCGATTCTGCTGCGGTTTTCGCTGCCCGCCCCGCCCTCGCCGCAGGCTTTGTTGCTTTGCAAAAAATCCGACCGCGCCGCCGCCTTTTTCGAGGCCGTCGAGCTCGCCGGCTTTACACGACGCGAGGCGGAGCGCATCTTTGGGCGCCCGGGGATATCGATCGATGTCGCCGAGCAGCTCGCGCCTCGGCCAATCGACATGGCGCAGCAGCGCTTTCTCGATTGCTTTCGAGCGTTGGAGAGCGGGCGTGTCCGGGGGGAAACGCGTGGGTGAGGGACTAAAGGGTTCGATGAGGCGCGGCCGACTCTACGTCTGTCCCTTGACGAAGGTGGTCGATACGGTGGCAGCCACCGGCGCGCGCTCGCTGGTGACGATCCTGACCGCCGGCGCGGCCTCGGTGCGTCCGAGCGCGATCGAGCCGCCACGACATTTGCGCCTTTCCGTGTCGGACATCGAACTCCCTCAGGACGGCCATATTCTGCCCGGCGCCGAGCATGTCGACCGCCTGCTCGCCTTCCTGCGCGCCTGGGACCGCGAACAGCCGCTGGTGATCCATTGCTACGCCGGCGTCAGCCGCTCGCCGGCGGCGGCCTTCATCGGCGCCTGCGCGCTGGAGCCGACGCGCTGCGAATTCGAGATCGCGCGCGAACTGCGCCGCGCCTCGCCAAGCGCCACGCCCAACCGCCGTCTCGTCACGCTGGCCGACCGGATGCTGAGCCGAGACGGCCGCATGGTCGAGGCGGTGGCGGCCATCGGCCGCGGCGCCGACTGTTTTGAAGGCGAGCCATTCGCGATGGAATTGGGGTGATTTTATAGCTAAATCCCGTTAAGACGACTCTACGAGCCGCTCACGAATAGCCCTCTTCCAATTGTCCAATTTTGAGTTTGCAACCGTCGCGGCGCGTGGATAGATGTTTTTGACGCCGAGGCCCCGTGACCCTTGCCGAGCAACATCCTTTGAAGCAGCAGGCTCTGCCGCTGGCCATCGGCCTCACCGCCGCGATCGTCGCGGCGCGCGAGGACGAGCCGCTGATCCTTACGCTGCGTCCCGACGCCAACGCGCCCACCGCCCTGCCCTCCGGCGAATTCGATCCCTTGCGCCACCGCACCTTCGAGATCGGGCTGCGCGCCTTCGTCGCCGAGCAGACCGGCGCCCCCATCGGCTATGTCGAGCAGCTCTACACCTTCGGGGATCGCGGACGCCACGCCCGCGCCGGCGACCGCGATCCGCACATCGTCTCGATCGGCTACCTCGCGCTGACGCGACTCGGCGAGCAGCCGCCCGACCGCGCCGACGCCTATCGCCCCTGGTACGACTTCTTCCCCTGGGAGGACTGGCGCGAGGGCCGTCCCGAACTGATCGAAACGATCCTGCCGGGTCTCGAGAGCTGGGTGGACGAGGAGCCGGGCGAGATTTCCTCCTCCGGCCTGTCGCGCCGCGCGCGGCTGAACCTGTTGTTCAAATCGCAGGGGCGCGGCTTCTTCGAGGAAAATGTGCTTGAGCGCTACGAATTGCTCTACGAGGCCGGCCTCGTCGAGGAAGCGCTGCGCGATGGGCGAAGGACGGCGTTGCGGCGTGGCCCGCTGGCGCCGCTTGGCGTCGCCATGCGCCACGACCATCGCCGCATCCTCGCCACCGCGATGGGCCGGCTGCGCGCCAAAATGAAATACCGCCCGGTGATCTTCGAACTGATGCCGCCGGAGTTCACGCTCACCAAATTGCAGCGCACGGTCGAGGCGATCTCCGGGCGCCACGTGCACAAGCAGAATTTTCGGCGGCTGGTCGAGGGCTCGGCGATCGTCGAGCCGACCGGCGCGGTGTCGCTGAAGACCGGCGGGCGCCCCGCCGCGCTGTTTCAGTTCCGGCGCAATGTGTTGCAGGAGCGCCCGGCGCCGGGGCTGCGGGTCGGCATCAGAAGCTGAGAACCCGCGGGAAAATCAGCACAGCGATTTCGCCGCGCGACTTTCGCATAATCGCGTCACTCGACACTTGTCTTTTTCCGGCCCTTTAATGATGTTTCGGCGCTCTATGATGCTCGTCATTCGGATTATTCGGCGGAGGAGGAAAGCCGCCTTGTGGCCGCGGGTTCTCGACATAGTCGAAATCAGGCGCTTCGTTCCAGGGACCACGTTTGTCTTCGCCCTGCGAGAGGTTGAAAACAAGCTTTACCGTCTCGTCGGGTGTGATATCGCCAAAGAACGGATCGTCAAGCTTGCCCATGGAATCTAGCGCTTTCATGAACATGTTCGCGTGAGTGATCTCTCGCGTCAGCAGATGCAGCAGCACCTTTTTAGTTGGTTCGTCGTCGCACGCCTTGATGAGCGCTTCGTAGGTTTGGCGGGCGCCCGCCTCGGCCGAAACATCGGCGCGCAGATCGCGCACGACATTGCCGCCCTCATTGATATAGGCCGCCGTCCAGCAGCTTCCCTGACTGTCCAGAAAATGAGGACCGCCGCCCTTAAGCTTGAAGAGTGGAGCATCGTAAACATCGGTCTGGTCGATTTTGCTCGTATGCTGAGAGATCAGCTTGCCGACCATTTCGAGATGGCTGAATTCCTCGATAGCGATGTCCTGAAGCATGTCGCGTATGCCGGCGTCCTCGACGTGGAAGGATTGGACCCAGTATTGCAGGGCGGCGGTAAGTTCGCCCGTGGCGCCGCCGAATTGCTCGAGGAGGAACGCGCCAAAGCGCGCATCCGGTTCACCCACGCTCACGGGCTGAATAAGTTCCTTGCGGTGTAAAAACATTTGTCCCTCCGGCGGTTGCGGGAAGCGCGGTCGTGCAAGGGTACGAACGCTTCTACGGGGACCATGTTCCATTCCACGGTTGGAAACCGTCGGTTCGGAAGTAATTCCTTAAAAACACCGCACCTGCGCCTCGGCCTGGGCGCGGCGCAGTTCGTTTAGCGCGTCCTGGGCGAAGGCGGAGTTGCGCAGCATGCCGCCGATCTGGCCGGCCTGTTGGGTGACGCTCGCCACGGTCTCCGCCGCGACATATTTGTCGTAGGGCAAAATGGTGGCGATCACGTCGATCGAGCAGGAGCATTGCTCCAACGACTCGCGCGTGTCGCCATTGGCCTTCATGCAGCCGAAAACATAATCGGCGCGGGTGGAGGTCGGATAGTCGTTGAGGTCCGCGGCGAAGGCGGGCGCCGCGAGGACGGCGAACAGCAGAGCAAAAGTTTTGCGCAAGACGGTCACTCGCTTGGGGCCAACGCGTTATGATTATCGCTTTTGAAGTTTGATGGAAACATGAAACCGCTCCGACAGACGTTTGTCTTCCCGACGCGGGCTGCCCGCGCTCGCGCATCGCATGGGTACTTTCCGAAGCTATGCGGCGACCATTCACGGAACATATCGTCGGGATGTCGAGTTACGGACGAGCAGGCCACGCAAGAAGCGTTGACCTGCTGCCATCACCATCACTTCTGGAGAATCGTCATGACCAGCACAACCGATAAAATCAAGGGCGCGGCCAACGAAGTCGCCGGCTCGGTGAAGAAGGGCGTCGGCGAAGCGCTCGGCAATGAGAAACTTCAGGTCGAAGGCGCCGCGCAGAAGCTCAAGGGCGAAGCTCAGTCGGCCGTCGGCGACGTCAAGGACGCGGCCAAGAACGCGGCCCACAAGATCGCCGACAAGGCCGACAAGCTCTGAGTAAAGTTAGCTCTAGGAAAGCGGCCCTGTCGGGCCGTTTTTCCACCGAGTCGGCCCGACGCCATTGGCGAACAGCGCGAGCGCGCCATTTGAAAATTTCATCGAAGCGGATTGGCCGCTCCAGGTTGATCGGCGCGGCGCGATGCTCGTTGAGCGACCGTCGCATTCATGGAGGAAGTCATGAACGGCATCATCTATCTCGTTGGTCTTATCGTGGTCATCATGGCCATTCTTTCCTTCCTCGGTTTGCGCTGAGCGGCAAAAAAAGGGAGACGCGCCCATGACCGATACATCAACGCTAGCCCCGCGCATTTCAGAGAAGCCAACCGGCGGCTCCTATGTCGAGTGGTCGGCGATTTTCGCGGGAGCCATCGTCGCTTCGGCGATCATCGTGCTGATGACCGCCTTTGGCTCCGCCATAGGCCTCTCGCTTGTCTCGCCCTACAAGGGCCACTCGGCCGTAATATTTTACATCGCGCTCGCGCTTTGGTTCGTCTGGATCACGGTCTCCAGCTTCGTGGCGGGCGGATATATCGCCGGCCGCATGCGCCGACCTGTCGACGGCGCGACGATCCATGAGAGTCACGTCAGGGACGGCGTGCACGGGCTTGTCGTTTGGGCCGTCGCGGTGGCGATAGGCACATGGCTCGCCACATGGTCGATTTCATCCGCGGTCAAAGGCGGCGCCGAATTGGCGAAGTCCGGCGCTTCCTCGATGTCGTCGGGCGCCACGTCCGGCGTGGACCCCATCGCCTATGGCGTCGACACTTTGTTACGGCCCAATGAAGGCGCGTCGGCGGGCAAAAGCGTAACCGCGGACACGTCGCAGCGGGAAGTCTCCAGCATTTTGATCACGAGCGGGACCAACGGTTCGCTGAGCAACGACGACCGCGCCCGTGTCGCGCGCATCGTCGCCGCGCGCGCCGGCCTGCAGCAGAACGACGCGGAAAGGCGAGTCGACGGGGTTTTCGCTCAGGTGAGGGCCGCCGCCGACAAAGTACGGGATGCGAACGAGGCGGCGCGCAAAGTCGGAATAGTTCTCGCCGTGAGTCTTGCGCCCAATGCGCCCAGCGGCGAGTCGTACGCCCAGGCCCCCGACAGAACCTCGATGGGTGAAAGTGGGGCGACGGAAGCGTCGCGTCAGGAGGTCTCGCGCATTTTGTTGTCGGGAGCCGCCGATGGGTCGCTGAGCGGCGACGATCACGCCTATCTCGTTCGTGTCGTCGCGGCGCATACCGGTCTTTCGCAGGCCGACGCCGAAAAGCGTGTCGACGCGCTGACCGAGCAAATGAAGGCCGCCGCCGACAAAGCGCGCAAAGCCGGAATTCTTCTCGCCTTTCTGACGGCCGCGACGTTGGTTGTCGGCGCCGCGGCGGCCTGGTGGGGAGCGGGCGTGGGCGGGCGCCACCGTGATGAGAAATTCGACGCGAGCCATCTCACGCGCTGGTGAAGCACATTCATCAAGGAGGATAAGTCATGGGACGTGGAATTCTGCTCTGGATGCTCGGTGTTCCTCTTCCGATCATCATTCTCCTGGCGTTATTGCATCGTTAAAGCGCTCTGCGTTCAAACGATTAGAATCGCCCAACACCAAAACGCTGGAGCATGCTCCAAAGCTTGCTCCAGCGGCGGATTATCAAAAGACGCGCTTGAATCGCTCACGAGTTGCGAATGTCGCTGCTTGAATAACGAGAGGTCGCCATGCTCACGCTCATTATTGGAATCCTGATCACCCTTGTCCTTGGCGCCATCCTGTTTTGGGCCATCGACAAATTCTCTCCCGATGCGCGGCTGTCGCAGCTACTCAAGCTGTTGGTCGTTCTGGTCTGCTTGGCGTCGATCGTGAACCGGGTGCTTCCGCTGGCCGGCTATCCGTCCCTACTATAGGCTCCCGCCACTTTCGCGCCATGAGGAGCTATTGGGACGTCAACTTGACGCCGCCAGCGAAGCTTCCCGCTCTGGCGCTCAATATTGGCGTCTTCACCGCTTTTTCGATCGCGAGCAGCGCGCCGCGCTTCGCTTTCGGAATGTCGCGGGCGTCGGCGAGCGCGAGGAAGTCGCTATCCTTGTGTGGACAGGCGCTGCCGCCCTGGAACACGCGCACGCCTTTCGCGGTCATCACGCTGTCGCCCTCGCGCAGCGTTGCGTCGTGCAAAATGACGTCCGGCCGAGTCAAATCGGGCGCATGCTGGCGCGCGGTGTAGCAAAGGCCGCTGACTTCCGGACCCGTGGTCGCCATTCCGTCGGATGGCGGATGCGCCGCCTTGCGGCGTTGTTTCGGGATGTAGGACAGGCTCGATGGTTGGCGTCGAACCCGCCGCTCTGAATACGCATCGCGCGAAGGCGCGGCGGCCCTCTGCTCTCCCGAGAAGGCGCCGAATAGGTCTTCCAGAAAGCCGGCGCGCGCGCCGCCGCCGGACAGCCCAACCGCGCACAGAGCGGCGAAGGACAGCGCGACGACAGCCTTCGCCCGGCGCTTGGATTTAGCCGAAAAACCGTTCGGGAATTCGGATTGGCTGTTCGACCAAGTCCTTGGCGTCATGTTCGTTCCCCCCGCAACGCGCATTAAAATTGGCATGGAAGGCGTCAACGCCATGACCGGTGAAAAAGATCGTCCGCAGCGTAAGCGCGGCGCTGCCCGGCGGGATAGCACATGGACGAGTTCACGCCAACCAGGCGCCGCGCCCAAATCTTGGTCGCCGATCCCGTTTGGCTCGCCGCGCGAGCGCCCGCTTGATCCATAACGCCAACCTGGCGGATAGGGTTCCGCCGGCGAACGATCAAAACATCGGCGGATCACTCCAGCCCCGACTCCAGGCTCGCCGCCGCGAGCCGCGCCGCCTCCGCGCCCGAGAGAATCGCGCCATTGAAGCCATGCTCGCCGCCAAAGGCCGAGGCGAGGTAGAGGCCGCCCACCGGCGTGCGCGGCGTGCGCGGAAAACCGGCGATGATCGGGTCTTCCGGCGGCAGCGGCTCGAAGCCGTAGACCGCACCCCGCGGCGTGTTGAGATAGCCCGCCATCGAAAAGGCGTTGAGCATCACGCGCTCGCTGACGAGGCCGGAAAAGCCGGGATAATCGCGCTCCATCGCGCCCTGCAGCGCGTCCAGCCAGCGTTCGCGCCGCGCCAGCGCGTGCTCGCGCGAAAGGCCGTCCCAATTGCTGAAATTGTCGAGCCCGAGCACGCTGACGAGAATAGGCGGCTCGTCCCAAAGTCCCGAATCGACCGCCGTGAAATTGGCGATGGAGTAGAGCGGCAGCGCGCCGGCGGGGTCGGCGCCCAACGCGCCCGCGCCGTCGCCATATTGCGAAAAGCGCGTCATCGTCTCCGGCAGCACGATCGCGCTGAAGTCCTTGAGGCCAACGGTCGCGGGCTTTTGGGCGAGACCGAAATTGGCGCAAAATAGCGAGGTCGAGAGCGGCCGCGCGCCAAACTCTTCGTCCATTTTCGCGCGCGCCGGGGCCGGCAAAAGCTCTCCGGCGACGCTCGGCGCGCAATTGGCCAGCACGACGCGGGCGGAAATTTCCTGCTCGTCCTCGCCGGTCTTGCGCGCGACATGGCACACGCCGGTCGCTTCGCCATCGGCGTTGGTCACGATCGCGGTGGCGTTGCGGCCGAGCCGCACCACGCCCCCGGCCTTGGTGATGACCTTGGCGAGCTTGAGGCTGAGCTGCCGCGAGCCGCCTTTGATATAGGCGCCGCCCGAGGCGATATTGGCGCCCTGCGCCAGCGCGTAATAAATCCACCAGATGCGCTTGGGATCGTCGCCGAAATAGAGCAGATTGGCGCCCAGCGCGCATTTGAGCGCCTCCGCCCCGCCAAAGCGTTGCGTGAAAACCTCGTCGAGCGTGTCATTCCACGCCGCCGCCGCCGGCGCCAGCTCCCACAGCGCATGAGTGAATTTGGCCACCGAGCCGGTCTCGCGCGCCTGGCGCATCGTCCAAAGCGAATCGTGGATGCGCTCCACGTCGGCCAGAAATTCCTGGATCGCCGACCGCTTGTCGGGAAACCGCTCGGCCAGCGCGTCATAGGCCGCGTCGAAGCCGGCGGGCAGCGCGAAGCTCTCGCCGACGGGACCGCCGCGCACATGATGCAGCGCGCCGGTCGGCAGCCATTCGATCTCGTCGAGAATGCCGAGATCCCTGAGGATCGCGTGCTTCACGTCGCGCGGATTGCGCGCGTCGGAGGTCTGGTGCAGCGAGGATTCGACGGTGAGCCCGCCGACCCGATAAACCGAAGCCGCCCCGCCCAGGCTAAAATTGCGCTCCAGCAGGCAGACGCTGTAGCCGGCCTTGGCCAGCAAGGCCCCCGCCGCAAGCCCGCCAAGCCCGGAACCGACCACCACGGCGTCGAATTTCTTGATCTCAGTCATGTTTCGTCCCGTTTCCCCGCAGGGCTTAGCATAGGGGGTTTAGCGGGGGTTGGCGCGGGGGGAAAGTGTGGCGGCAATGGATTGTTCGGGGGGCCGCGCTGGGCGAAGAGGACGAGCGCTCTTCAGATTTCTTGCCTAGCCAACGGTCGCGTTTCGGGCCTGAAGAAGAAATGCCTTAATTTCCGACCGCAGACGTTCGATATCGCTGATTTTTTCACCCTCCACGTGTTCGCCTAGACGGCCAAGAATGACACCAGCCGCATCGACGAATCGCTTTTCTCCAGATAGCAGGAAACCCTTGTTGGCGCGCTCGAACGCAATGGCGCAGTCCATGCTACGTGCGTCTAACGCCACCTTCAGCAGAACGTCTTCGTATTCCACTAGGTCTTGCATCTGCTTGGCGGCCTGCTCGATCTTTCTTTTAAATTCGCCTTCCTTGCCCGCGTGATACACAATCCAGTCGGTGCGCGTTATATCCGAAGGCGCGCTGGCTTCCTCCGATTTTACGATCATGAGCGGTTTTCCGCACATCAAGGCGAAACCCAGTTCCAACATAATGTTGGCGATTGCCGTCGATCGCGTCTCGTGTGAAAAAATGGCCACCGTAAATCCCGTAGCGCGGATCAGGTCGACGATTCGTTCGAGAAAGTCTTTACTGCCAGTCGATGCATCCGCGTCGATTACTTTGAACCCTCGACTATTCAATACTTCTTCAACGATCTGCGTCATGCGCTGATCAATTTCGGGAGGCGTTCCAAGCTGGCGCATGACAAACGCCTGCTTGGGAAGCAAACGCTTTGGCGCTGAATCGAGAACCGCTTCGTTAAGCGGCGAAAAGACAAGGGGCACTATTTTTTCCGTGTAATATCTTTGACGCCCTTGTATGGTCCAGGCGTCTTCTTCTGATCAATAATTCGCCCGGTGCTCGTATCTATTTTAACGTAACGATCCGTAATCGGATTTTTGGCTTGGGCGCGTTCCTTGACGCCGCCGGTTCGAGTTGAATGGCCGGTGTTTTTCCCCATGCTTAGCGTCCTTTTGATGCATCCGGCAGTCATAACATGGCATGACGTTCGGCGACCCGCAATTGGCGCGATTTTTTTCGCTCGCCGCGCCGACGACGAATGACGCCCGCAGGTCGCGAGGTGAGCGACGGCTTGGGCCTCACGCAAGCCGCAAGCTCATCAAAGTCTCATCAAAATACCCCCCTTCATATTTCACCGCGGCCGGCTCGACGCCATAGGGGACAAAACGCCAGCGCCGGTAAAAGGCCAGCGCGCGCGGATTGTCGCTCATCGCGGTCAGCGTGACGATTTCGACGCGGCCGCGCGCGTGGTCGAGGATCGCCGACATCAGCATGTCCGCGCCTCCTTGCCCCCGAAATTCGGCGCGCAGATACATGCCCCACAGCAGCGCCTTGTGGTTGATCTTGACGCCGCCGAGGCGCGTCAAACCGGCGATCCCGACCAGCATATCGCCCTGAAAGACGCCGGCGACGAAATCGCGCGCGAGACGCGCCGCGACCTCGGTGAGCGGCATATCGGCTTCATCCTGGGGCGCGTAACGAAACTCGCGCGGCTGGAGCGCAAAACCCTCGATGCGCAAACGTTGGAACGCCGGCGCATCGGGGGCTTCGAGGCGTCGAAGTTCCACCCCGCCTCACATATTCGGATAATTCGGCCCGCCGCCGCCTTCCGGCGGAACCCATGTAATATTCTGCGCCGGGTCTTTAATATCGCATGTCTTGCAGTGCACGCAGTTTTGCGCGTTGATCACGAAGCGCGGGTCGAGTTTTGTCGCCGCGTCCGCGTAGACCACCTCGTAAACGCCCGCCGGGCAATAAAGCCGCGCCGGCTCGCCATAGCGCGGCAGGTTTTCGCGCACGGGGATGGTTGGGTCGGTCAGCCGCAGATGCGACGGCTGGTCTTCCTCGTGATTGGTGTTGGAGACGAACACGGAAGAGAGCTTGTCGAACACCGTCTTCACGGTGAGCTTGCCATAGGTCTTCGGCGTCACCTCGTTAAGCGGCTTGATGCTCGCGTGATCGGGCTTGCCGTGCGGGAGCGTGCCGAACAACGAGAAGCCGAACAGCTCATTCGTCCACATGTCGAGCCCGCCGAGCGCGACGCCGACATAGAGCCCGTATTTCGACAGCAGCGGCTTGACGTTGCGCACCGGCTTCAAATCACGGCCGATGTCGGAGCCGCGCCAGTCCGCGTCGTAGTCGGTCACTTCGTCATGCGCGCGGCCGGCCTTGAGCGCCTTCGCCACATCGTCGGCGGCGAGAATGCCCGACAAAATCGCGTTGTGCGAGCCCTTGACGCGCGGCAGATTCATGAAGCCGGCGGCGCAGCCGATCAGCGCCCCGCCGGGGAAGGCGAGCTTTGGCACGCTCTGCCAGCCGCCCTCGGTCAGCGCGCGCGCGCCGTAGGAGATGCGCTCGCCGCCCTCGAGTTCCGCCGCGATCAGCGGATGCGACTTGAAGCGCTGGAACTCGTCGAACGGCGACAGCGTGGGGTTCGAATAGTTGAGATGCACGACGAAGCCGATCGACACCTGGTCCTCGTCGAAGTGATAGAGGAACGAGCCGCCGCCGACATCGGGATCAAGCGGCCAGCCGAAGGTGTGCTGCACCTTTCCGGCTTTGTGCTTGTCCTTCGGGATGCGCCACAGCTCCTTGAAGCCGATGCCGAATTTTTGCGGCTCGCAATCCTTGTCGAGCGCGTATTTGGCCATCAGTTGCTTCGTCAGCGAGCCGCGCGCGCCTTCCGCGAACAGCGTATATTTGCCCCGCAGCTCCATGCCCCGCGTAAAACTGTCCTTGAGATGGCCGTCCTTGGCTATGCCCATGTCGCCGGTCGCGACGCCCAGCACTTCGCCCTTGTCGCCGTAAAGAATCTCCGCGCCGGCGAAACCGGGGTAGATCTCGACGCCGAGATTTTCCGCCTCGGCGGCCAGAAAGCGCACGACATTGCCGAGCGAGCCCACGAAATTGCCGTGGTTGTTCATCAGCTTCGGATTGATGAAATTGGGCAGGCGAAAGCCGCTGGTCTCGGTCAAAACGACGAAATGATCCTCGCTCACTTGCGTCTTTAGCGGACAGGCCTCATTGCTCCGCCAGCCCGGCAGCAGCCGGTCGAGGCCGACGGGATCGATCACCGCGCCCGAGAGAATATGCGCGCCGGGCTCGGAGCCCTTTTCGATCACGACGACGGAAAGATCGCTGTCGATTTGCTTGAGGCGAATCGCGGCGGCGAGCCCCGCCGGCCCCGCGCCGACAATCACCACATCATAATCCATCGCTTCGCGCGGCGGCAGTTCTTCAATCTCCGAGCCCATGATTTCTCCATTTTGGCGGCGGGCACACGGCCGGCCCTTTCGCCGTTTGAGCATAGTTTAGCCGTTTTGCCGGCCCGCGCCAAAAATCATGCGCCTTCCCGAGCGTTCGAGGGCGCCGCGGCCGGACGGCGAAACACGAGGACGTCGCCCCGCCGAAACAATGGCGCGGCGGGCGAATCGTCTTTATTACCATGCGGCGACCGGGCCGGGCATCGCGGCCCATGAGGGAATGCGGCATGAAGCGCGGCGTGATCGCGGCGATTCTTATCGTCGGCCTCTTCGTCCTCTGGGAGGTCTTGCGCGGCGGCCCCAGCGACGAGGGCGGCTATCTCGGCTATGTCGAGGGCGATCTCCTGTATATCGGCCCGATCGAGGGCGAACGACTCGGCAGCCTCGCCGTCGACGCCGGCTCGCAAGTCGAGACCGGCGCGCCGCTGTTTTCGATGGAGACGCCGCTGCTCGACTCCCAGCACAATGAGGCGGCGGCGCGCATCGCGCAGATGGAGGCGCAGCTCCAAAATCTGAAGGCGGCGCTGAACCGGCCGCAGCAGGTGGCGGTGCTGGAAGCCGGCGTCGATCGGGCGGAGGCCGAGCTCAAACTCTCGCAAGTAACCTTCGATCGCCAACAGAAGCTCTATGCCGCGCGCGACGTGTCCAAGGCGACCCTCGACAATGCGCAAATGGCGCTCTCGCGCGACCAGGCGGCGCTGGCCGAGGCCAAACGCCAGGTCGACGCGGCGCTGCTCACGGGGCGCTCGCAAGAAATAAACGGCGCCGAGGCCTCGTTGCGGCAGGCGCGGGCGCAGCTTCGCCAGCTCGATATCCGCATCTCCAGGCAAAAGGTTTTCGCGCCGGCCGCCGGCGTCGTGCAGGACGTGTTTTTCCGCGTCGGCGAAATGGTGAACGCCGGCCAGCCCGTGCTGAGCCTGCTGCCGCCGGGAAACCGCAAGGCGCGGTTTTACGCGCCCCAGGCTCAGCTCGCGCGGATCAAACTGGGCGGACGGGTGAAAGTCTCGTGCGACGGCTGCGCCGACGATCTTCATGCGCGCGTGTTCTTCATCTCGGGTCGCGAGGAATATACGCCGCCTGTGATCTTTAGCGACGAGGAGCGCGAGAAACTGGTGTTCAAGATCGAGGCCCGCATGGAAGGCGCGGCGCGCGACTTGCCGCTCGGCCTACCGCTGCGCCTGCGGGTCGACGAAAGCGCCGCCAAATGAGCGCGGCCGGCCCAGAAATCGCCATCGAGGTCGAGGGTCTGACCAAGTTCTTCGGCAAGAAAAAGGTCGTCGACAATCTCTCGATGCGCGTCGAACGCGGGATGATCTACGGCTTTCTCGGCCCCAACGGCAGCGGCAAGACCACGACGATCCGCATGCTGTGCGGCCTGCTGACGCCGGACGCCGGACGCGGAACCTGCCTTGGCTACGACATTCTGACCCAGCAGCACGAGATCAAGCCGCGCGTCGGCTATATGACGCAGAGATTCTCGCTCTATGGCGATCTCACCATTCGCGAGAATCTGGAATTCGTCGCGCGCATCTACGGCCTGCGCGATCCGCGCGAGGCCGCTTGGGCGGCGCTCGAGCGGCTTGGCCTGCGGGGCCGCGCCGATCAACTCGCCAGCGAGCTTTCGGGCGGCTGGAAGCAGCGGCTCGCGCTCGGCGCCTGCACCCTGCCCGATCCCGCGCTGCTATTGCTCGACGAGCCCACCGCCGGCGTCGATCCCAAGGCGCGGCGCGATTTTTGGGACGAAATCCACCGGCTCGCCGAAAGCGGCCTGACCGTGCTGGTCTCCACCCATTATATGGACGAGGCCGAACGCTGCCACCGCATTGCTTACATCGCCGCCGGCCGCCTGCTGGTCTCCGGCACGACGGCCGACATCATCGCCGCGGCGGGCCTTGCGACCTATATAGTCACCGGCCCGGATCTGAGCGAACTGTCGGAGCGGCTGTCCGCGACGCCGGGCGTCGAAATGGTCGCGCTGTTCGGCATGGCGCTGCATGTGTCAAGCCGCGACGCGGCGCGGCTCAACGAAATCGCTCGCGATTTTAGCAAAGACCCCGCGCATGTCTGGGCCAAGGGCGCGCCAACGCTTGAGGACGTGTTCATCGATCTGATGATCCAGGCCGGCGGGGCGCCGCAATGAGCGTGACGCCGAAGGAAAAACCACGGTTTCGCGTTGGTTTCGCCGCGTCCCTACAACGTCTCTACGCTATTTTCCTCAAGGAGTTCCTGCAACTGCGGCGCGACCGCGGCACGCTCGGCATGATCGTCGCCATTCCACTGATGCAGCTCACGCTGTTCGGCTACGCCATCAACACCGACCCCAAGCATCTGCCGACCGTGCTGCTCGTCCATGACGACGGGCCGCTGGCGCGTAGCGTCGTCGGCGCGCTGCGCGCCACCGATTATTTCAAGATTCAGGGCGCCGCGCGCGACGACGCCGACGCCGACCGGATGATCCTCTCCAACGAGGCGCAATTCGTCATCGAGATACCCGCCGACTTCGACTATCGGCTCGTTCATGGCGAGAAGCCCGCGGTGCTGATCGTCGCCGACGCCACCGACCCGACCGCGACCGTGGGCGCCATCGCCGCCGCGACCGGCGCGGTTTCCGG
>JBAWEN010000603.1:0-2318 GCA_049591215.1 Methylocystis sp.
GCTTACTTGGTTTCGCCGCTATTTGGATCGCTAGCCTGATGATTATCGGGGTGGCCATTTGGTCAGCGGTCAGAAAGTACGAAGATGTGCGCGACTCCAAGGCAGCACGGGACGAGGAGCGTCTTGCCGCGGAGAAAAAGCTACGCCCGCTCACGGACCCGAATCAAATTTCTGTAGATTGACCGGCCGGCAAGAGCGCTCGCCTCCGGAAACTCCAACCAAAGGCTTCGCGGTCAGAGTCACCGCTGAGACAGTCAGCGAGGGACGACAAATGTTGTCGCGAGCGGCGGTTCGGAAGGGGTGGGCCGGGTCGACGTAGAGCGTATCACCGGCGCGACTCGACAAACGCCGCGCGGTTCGGCGGGCTGCGCCTTCCGTGCCGGGGGGTGCGGCTGCCCTTGATACCCTGTTTCTCGAGCTTCGCATTGCGTAGTCTAGGCGTGGCGATCGACCTGGCGAAGTCTGATCGTCCAGCGGCGGATTATAGCATAAATCGAAATGAGAGCATGGGCACGTATAGGTCAAACATCATGACCTTAGGTATCAGGCGCGATCAGCCGCCGCGCGCAATGATTCCGCCAGTCGCTGATATAATAAACGGCTATTATAACGCGTAAGCACCGTATTGTAGGCGGCTGAACCGAGCGGTTCGCGACGTTCCCATGCGTCGATAATGCAGTTCGCCAAAGCCGCTATATCGCCAACTCGGGCGAGACGGCCGTTGACGCCATCCGTAACGAGATCCTCAAACGGCGGAATCCGGCTTAGCACGACGGCCGCGCCGCAGGCCATCGCTTCGAGCGCCGCCAACGCGACTGCTTCGTTTGCCGACGGCATGGCGAAGACGCCGCAACGACGCAAAAAGTCGCGCACCTCGGCTCTGTCAACAAATCCATGGAACCGGACGCGAGACGACACACCGAGTCTGCTCGCCAACCCTTCGAGCATGCGCCGGTCTGGCCCGGCGCCAACGATGTCCAAGCTCCAGTCCTCGGGCAGCGTCGCGATTACTCGAATGAGATCGCTTGTGCGCTTATGTTTATCGTTCAAGCGACACACGCTCAAGATAGTTTTGCGACGAGATGTTGAGAGATCGGGAAAGAACTCCAAAACATCGCATCCATTGGGCGCGAGCACGGAATGGCCGCCATATAGCTCGATAGTTCGACACTCCCTCTCTGTCTGACCGTAACATTGCACCGCCTTTGTTAGCGCTGTGCGCTTAAACAATTTGACGACCCGATCGGACATCGCTCCATGGTCGGCACCCACAACAGGTATATCGACATTATTAACAATATAATCGAACCTTCCGGTCCAGTACTCTTCAATATATAACACATATATTTCATCATGTATAAGCGACGCCTTGAGAGGTTGGGAGAACGCAAGCGCGTTCAACTGCTCGTCCATGTACAATGCCCAGCGTGATCGTCGCATGAGCCGCTTCGGCCAGAGTAATTCAAGAGGCCAATAGATATGATTCAGAGGAAGAAAGCGTACATCTACACCTATATCTGTTTTGTGCTTCCCCGTTTCGTACATTGATGGAATATAAAGAATGGGGTTTACGCCATTGTCCCGTAAGCCACGTGCATAGTACCAAGCGAAGTCGTTTCTGTAGGTTTCGAGGTAACTTTTCCGGCTCTGGCCCTGCACCCGGCCGAAAAATCCTTCGAAGGAGCTGCAGCTTAACAAAATCGCCAGATTCATATCCGTTTCTCTCCTCGCGAAACCGCGGTCTGCATCTCGGTGGTCGCGCCGCTTCAGAGAATTGGTTTAGCATCCGATTCGAAACCCTACGTCGGTGTTGGCCAACACTTCGCGCGCCAACAGTTCCGTTGAGCACACACCACTACACTATGGCGGCAGCCGCTGTCGTGGGATGCAGCCCCTCTCTCTGATTAGTTGAAGCTATTCAGCAATACGCAAGGGCGGCAGGCGGTCCTGTGGGAAATCGCAAGACAAAATGGAGGTAGTGCGACATCATGCGAAGTAGTGGAACCAGACAAATCCACTATTCGCTCCGGAGAAGTTGCTGAACCGCTTCCAGCTTGGCGATCAGGGCGCCAATGTCGCGTTCACGCCTCCTGGCTCGGAAATACTCTCTTTCCGCCTCGTCCAAGAGCACGGTGTCTTCCGCTTCGCGTGTCAAGAAATCGAAACCATCGCCCGCCAAGGACGCCATTTGAAACGAATGGCATGTTTCCTTTGTTCCGGTGCACGCGGATGTTGATGGCTGGCGGGGGCCGACACTCCTTCAAGTTGGCGGGGATTTTCTCTCTTTGACAGGCGCTGATCGTACATTGACGCATAGG
>JBAWEN010000604.1:0-2701 GCA_049591215.1 Methylocystis sp.
AGCCGCTAGAGCAGCTGAGATCCCGCCACATATCACGGCCGTTCCGATCAAAGCCATCTGCAGAACGGAATTAATTACCTCAAATGGCTCAGGATCAACGAAGTGACGAAAAGCGATGATCAAACTGAATAGTATAAAGGTGACGAATGCACGAAACATGGAGGGCCCGGAGAATTCGGCGGGCTTGAGCAAAGACATGACCAGGGCGTCTGACGTGCCAACCCTGGCTCTTCGCAGTCGGCCCAGCCATATGGTCGCCAGGATGATGAGCTCCGAGAATGAGTTTGGCTTAACCGCCCATTGATTTACAAAGACTTGGTGAATCTCCCCGTATTTCACTTTCAGCAGTTGGAGGGTGAGCGAAGAGGCAGCGCCCGCGACCTGGATGCTCACATCCTTCCCTATGACTTCACAAAGCAAAGCTATGGCTGCCTCCTCTGTCTGCGCGCCCACAACGAACAGCTCGCGTGAGAACTCCCCCCGCGTCAGAGGACGGGACACCGCCCAGAGGATCCATCCAGTCATCTGTGAATCATGTTTCATGGGAGCCACCAAATAAGGAGTCTATTATCTTCTCTACGCCTAAAGCCTGCAACCGCTCGCACGGTCTGGGGCCAACCACCAGGCCGCCACTATTCGAGGCTCGGCGACTCGAAGCAAGCATCACAATGGTCGAGGCCTTACACCACAACTGTTCCAATCCACCTACTCTTGGCTTTTTGGTGGGAGTTCCGGCCCGTCGCTCCGGGAATGGGTCGCGGAGCCACCTGCCCCGCAGCGGATTGCTGCGCCAATTACGAATCATGGGTCGGCAGGAAGACGGTGTTCCACCCCTGGTCCGGACCAATTGCCTTTGTCCCGAATCGAGACTACGGAACGCCCCGCACGGGATGATTGAAGTTGGAACCGTGAGCCGTCCTGCTCGAGACCCTTAACTTTTGACTGTCCGACGCAGGCAGCCCTGCGAGGAACCATCCGGTCGCCAACGCCGCGAACGCCAGCCCGAGAAGCAACGCGTTCGCCGCAGCATCAGCCTTAGTCCGCTTGTCAAAAGAACTGCGCATCGCCATGCCATCCTTCGCGTGAAGGATTGAGCCAAATAGCAGTTTTAACAAGCTCAAAAAATAGGCATGTGACAGACAAAGAGGCTTTAACCGAATGCGCTGTGGGAGGAGAGCTTTTGGCGCATCCGCGCGTTTTTTCGGAGGGCAGGCGTTTGCGACCGAGCAACCTCTTTGTCCGACCGCCCGAGATCGTCCCACACCGGGAGACATGCGTTACCCGGCGCGTGACTGATATGGCGGATCCCAAGCTAAGCAGACCGTTTTCTAATCGGTATGTTGATGTCAAGCATTATGGAAACCGATGCCTTGGCCGGCGTCACGGTTCTCTTCGAGGTCGGCTCTGGTTCGCCTCATCATGCATGTCAGCGGTGAAACAGCGCCATCAGTCCATGTGCATTCGAGGATGACAGCGATCTTGCGTGCTATTTCGGCGCCAGCCTCCTTCTTGGAGACTACGCGCCTCGCCAATCGTGTTCCTCATGCCTTGAGTGGCGACGAGCGCTGCGCGCCTTGCTAAGAAAAGCGCTGGCGGCTTCATAGAAGCAGGTTGGAGTAAAGCAGTCTCCGCATTTCGAGAGATAGCTCGGTCGTTGAAGCTGGATCGCCAACTCAATCAACTCGCTGTTGCTCAGGCGCCGCAAATCGGTCCGATCCATGCGCACATGGTTTCTCAGTGTCTGTCCGAGGGGAACTTGAGTCGAATGAGTCTTTTATGATTGCATGGGGCGGCCTGATTCTCGAAGGGGCGCCGATGTGGACGAATGAAAATCGTGCTCGCTACGACCGTAGCGGTCTGCGTTATCCCAGCGATGCCACGGACGCGGAGTTGGCGCTGATCGGGCGTCTGATCCCGTCGGCAACGCGCGGCGGCGGCAAACGCAAGGTGGACATACGCCAGGTCGTGAACGGCCTCATGTATGTTCTCTCGACGGGGTGCCCGTGGCGGGCGATCCCCAAGGATTTGCCGCCCAAGAGCGGGGTTTACGGCTATTTCGATCTTTGGACCTACGACGGCACGCTCGATCGTCTTCACCACGTGCTTTACGTGAAGTGTCGTGACGCCGCCGCCGGGCGCGAAGCCAGCGCGACCACCGCCGTCATCGACAGCCAGAGCGTGAAAAGCGCCGAAAAAGGGGGCGCTGCATTGATCCGCACGGCTATGATGCGGGCGAGAAGATCAACGGCAAGAAGCGGCATATTCTTGTCGACACGATAGGCCTATTGCTTCATGCGATCGTTCATCCCGCCGACATTCAGGACCGAGACGGCGGCCTTCTCATTCTGCGCACATTGTTCGGGAGTTTCCCGTTTCTGCAAAAGCTGTTCGCCGATGGCGGCTATCAAGGACCCGTCTTTCGCGAGGCCCAGAAGAAAGCTTTTCCTGGCCTCGTGACGGAAATCGTCAAGCGTTCCGATACGGCGAAAGGCTTCGAGGTCTTGCCGAAGCGGTGGGTCGTCGAGCGAACATTTTCTTGGCTCGGTCGGTGTCGAAGACTGGCCAAGGGTTGGGAGTGCCTCAACCGAAAGGCGCTCGCATTTCTGCGCCTCCATCCGACTCATGCTCAGAAAGCTATGCAATCCCGCATGATGTCTTCGGACAGAGTCGCAGAGTTCGCTCCGTGACAAGGGCGTTTGTA
>JBAWEN010000605.1:0-5690 GCA_049591215.1 Methylocystis sp.
CCGCCGAACAGGCGCCCCGCGCGACCCGCGCGCCGATCGCGGCGCGAGCCTTGACCTCGACCGCGTCGAAACCCGCGGGCGTGCGCAGCCGCAAGTCCAGTCCCTTGGAGTTGACGGTCTTCAATTCCCACGAAAATCGCCAGGGGCCAAGCGCTCCGTGGCCGCGGGAGAAACCAGTCATGCTGGCGACGGTCATCCGATGATCGGTCCTTGTGCTGCCGCCGCGGCGGCGCGCGCGGCGATGGGCGCGAAACGCGCTATCGCGGATTAACGATTGCCGGCACGTTTTTGGCCGAGGTCAAATCCCAAGATTTATCGCGCAACGGATCCAGCGCCGTGCCTTCGGAAGCGTCGAACGCTTTTGGTCGGCGCGACGTTGGCGACGCCCCCTTCTCGGCGCTCGCGTATCCCAGCGCGCTCGGCCGAGCGGCGTCGGGCGTCGCGTCTCGCGCGCCAACGACCTCGGCGGGTAGTTGATCCGAGCCAGGCGAAAGACCGAGTTCCGCGGCGCGCGCTTTCTGCTCGGCGCGCGCGCGCGGCGAGACGGGGTAACTGGCGACGTCCCGGCCCTCTTGCGCCCTGCCGCCTTCCCTATCGAACGCCGCCTCGTCTGGTCCCGCGCCCTCGTTGCTCTCGGGCGCGGCGCCAATCATCGTCGTCGGATCGAATCCGGACAAGCTCTTGGGTTGCGCGCTGGCGAGCGTGAATGTCGGCCGCGCCGGGGCCAGAGCGCGAAGCTTCGCGTCGGCGGCGGTCGGATCGTCGAGTGAGTCGACAGCGAACAGTCCCGGCCATGGACCGAACTTGCCGAGACGATGCGTCGCGCCGTCGTCCGCCGCCATCGCGCGGCTCGGCGGATAATCGTCATGCCGCTCGGTCAGGAGAACGAGCCGCCCGATCCCGCTGGCGTCGCCGTGTTGATCGCGGGGTGCGGGCGCGGGCGTGGGAGGCGCGACGCCCGGCGCCGGATGGTCGACGTCGGGAGCCGCCTTCTCCTTATTATCTTGCTCGATGTGGCGCCAGCGCTGCACATTGCGGTTGTGCTGATCCAGCGTCTCCGCGAAGACATGGCCGCCCGTCCCGTCGGCGACAAAATAAAGATCGGCGGAATTGGCGGGATTGGCGACGGCCTCGAGCGCCGCGCGCCCGGGATTGGCGATCGGGCCGGGCGGCAATCCATCGACCATGTAAGTGTTGTAAGGCGTGTATTTGTCGAGCTCGGAGCGCAGAATGCCGCGCCCGAGCGTCGCCTTGCCCCCCACCAGCCCGTAAACAATGGTCGGGTCGGACTGCAGCCGCATGCGCTTGCGCAGACGATTGACGAAGACCGCCGCGACATGCGGACGCTCCTCCGCCTTGCCGGTCTCCTTCTCGACGATGGAGGCCAGCGTCACCAGTTCGAACGGCGTGCGGAACGGCAAGTCGCGGCTGCGGCGCGCCCAGATCTGTTCGATCAGCTTGCGCTGATCCTCTTGCATCTTGACGAGCAGTTTGGTGCGCGAATAGCCGCGCGCGACCTTATAGGTCTCGGGCAGCAGCGCGCCCTCCTTCGGCGTCTCCAATATGTCCCCGGCCAGTATGTCGCTGTCGCGCAAGCGTTGCGCGATTTGCTCGCTGGTCAGGCCTTCGGGAATGGTCACCGCGTGCAGTAATTGGCGCCCGCTGACGAGTTCGTCCATGACTTCCCGCAGGGTGACGGCCTGCTTGAACAAATATTCGCCCGCCCTGAGCGCGCCGCGCTTGTTTTCGACAAACAGCGTCGCGTTCAGCAGCAAGGGGTTATCGATCACGCCCTCGCGTTCAAGTTGCGCCAGCATTTCCGGCGTGTCGCTGCCAGGCGGCAGGAACACGATTTTATCGGCGCGCAGCGGACCTGGCTCATTCAGCACATGGCGCGCGGAAATCAGTCCAAAAATTCCGGCGACCACGGCGACCAGAACGAAGCTCAAAAAGCCGCTCAACACGGACAGGGTTCCGTCGCGCCGCTTTTTTTTACGCGGCGGGGGCGCGGGTTGCCGTGACGCGGGTTGCTTTGGCGATTCGCCCCGGCGCCGAAAGAACCAGGAATTCCCGCTCTCTTTGGCTGAAGGCGGCCGCTCGCCGGCCGCTTGCGACGGAATGTTTTGGGCTGGCGCGGATTTCTCGGCCTCCGGCGCGTTCGCGTCAGCTTGAGCCGCGGCGGGCTGCGATCGCGGCGCCGCGTCGGGCTTGGGGGCGTCCAACTTATCGCTCTTTTCAACGTCGCTCATGTCAGATCACGCCATTCCTTGCCGACATCACCCAAATCGCCGCGGCGCCCGGAGGAGTTAAAACAATCGCGAATAGGTTCCTCAATTCAAGTCATTTCGCGAAGCTGGCCGTAACTGTCGCGCCGAAACGCGCAAGTCGGGCGAATCCGCCTCCGCCGAGCCGGGAAAGGGCCCCCCGGCTCCGCCGACCACACTATCTTCGAATGTGGCGAATTCACGGAAGCCGAGGGCGCGCTAATCGGCCCGGCGAAACACCAATGATGCGTTGGTGCCGCCAAAACCGAAGGAATTGGACAGCACGACATCGATTTTGCGCTTCCGGGCGACATGCGGAACAAGATCGATCTCGGTCGTCACCGACGGATTGTCGAGATTTCGGGTCGGCGGCGCCACCTGATCGCGCAACGCCAGAATCGAATAGATCGCCTCCACCGCCCCGGCCGCGCCAAGCAAATGTCCGATCGCCGATTTCGTCGACGACATGGACAGCTTCGGAACGATATTGCCAAGCAGCCGCTGCACGGCGCTCAACTCGATCTCGTCGCCGAGCGGCGTCGAGGTGCCATGCGCGTTGACGTAATCGACATCCTCGACCTTAAGGCCCGCGCGTTTTAGCGCGATCGACATGCAGCGATAGGCGCCGTCGCCGTCGGGCGCGGGGGCGGTGATGTGATAAGCGTCGCCGGACATGCCGTAGCCGATCAGTTCGGCGTGGATATGTGCGCCGCGCGCCTTGGCGTGGTCGTAAGATTCGAGCACCACGCATCCCGCGCCTTCGCCCATGACGAAGCCGTCGCGGTCGCGGTCGTAGGGTCGCGATCCCGCTTCGGGCCGGTCGTTGAAGCCGGTCGAAAGCGCGCGGCAGGCGGCGAAGCCCGCGACGCCAATGCGGTTGACCGGCGATTCGGCGCCGCCCGCGACCATCACCTCGGCCTCGCCGAGCGCGACAAGCCGCGCGGCGTCGCCGATCGCGTGCGCGCCGGTTGAGCAAGCGGTCACGACAGCGTGATTCGGGCCCTTGAGACTATGCATGATCGACACATAGCCCGAGGCGAGATTGATGATCCGGCCGGAAATGAAGAAGGGCGAGACTCGGCGCGGCCCCTTCTCCTTCAGCGTGATCGACGTCTCGTAGATTCCGCCAAGGCCGCCGATGCCCGAGCCGATCAGCACCCCGGTCGCCTCCTGCTTCTCGGCGGTGTCGGCCTTCCAGCCGGCGTCGGCCAGGGCCTGGGTCGCCGCGCAAGCGGCGAAAATGATAAAGTCGTCGACCTTGCGCTGTTCCTTGGGGTCGAACCACTCGTCGGGATTGAAGGCGCCGTCGGCTCCGGCGCCGCGCGGCACAACCGCCGCGATTTGGCACGCGAGATCATCGACTTCGAACGTGTCGATGCGCTTGAAGCCGCATTCGCCCGCGATCAAGCGACGCCAATTTATATCAACACCACAGCCTAACGGCGACACGAGGCCGAGACCGGTGACCACTACTCTGCGCATGGATCACTCTCGGAGAAGAAGTTATTCTTCAACAAAGGCGCGTTTCGAGCGCGCGGCGGCAAGCCCGCCGCGCCGCGCGCCGCCACAAGCCGGTTCAGGCGGTCTTGGCTGTCTCAAGGAACTTCACGGCGTCGCCGACCGTCAAAATGGTCTCGGCGGCGTCGTCCGGAATTTCGACGCCGAACTCTTCCTCGAACGCCATCACCAATTCGACGATATCGAGCGAATCCGCTCCAAGGTCGTCGATGAAGCTGGCTTTATCCACGACCTTCTCGGGCTCGACGCCGAGGTGTTCGACAACAATCTTCTTCACGCGCTCGGCGACATCGCTCATTTGCTTTGATCCTCGTTCAATTTCCGCGCTCGCGACGGTCGATCGCCGCGCCGCTGTTCGTTTATTTTGGCGACCGGCGGCCCCTCGGGCGACAGTCGCTCGCTCTTCCTAAACCCTGGGCCGCTTCCCCGCCATATCAGGCAAACGCGAACCACCGCAAGAGCTCGAGACAGACCAATTCGAATGATCGAAAAGGCGGCGCCCCCGTCGCAGCGAGGCGTCTGGTAGCACACTTCGTTCTTGATGGCGAGAGGGCGGCGCGGCGGCTTTTATCGCCCGCGCCGTGACGAATTGGCCGGCGTCAGATCATCGCCATGCCGCCGTTCACGTGCAGCGTCTGGCCCGTGATATAGGCGGCTTCCGCGCTGGCGAGAAACACCACGGCGGCGGCGATCTCCGCGCCCTGGCCGAGACGCCCCGCCGGCACCATCCGCAATATCCCCTCTTTCCGCGCGTCGGTGAGCGCGTCGGTCATCGGGCTTTCGATAAAGCCCGGCGCGACGCAGTTCACGGTGATTCCCCGCGACGCGACCTCGGCGGCCAGCGATTTGCTCATGCCGATCATCCCGGCCTTGGCGGCGGCGTAATTGCCCTGCCCCGGATTGCCGGTCACGCCGACGACCGAGGTGATTCCTATGATGCGGCCGTGACGTTTGCGCATCATGCCGCGCAGCGCCGCCCGCGACAATCGAAACGCCGCCGTCAGATTGACGTTCAAGACCGTATCCCAATCCTCGTCCTTCATGCGCATGAACAGCATGTCGCGGGTGACGCCGGCGTTGTTGACGAGAATGTCGAGACCGCCGAGCGCCGCCTCGGCTTGCGGCACGAGCTTTTCGGCCTGCTCCTTGTCGCCGAGGTCGCAGGGCAGAACGTGGACCCGCGCGCCCAGCTCCGCGGCGAGGGCTTCGAGCGCCTCGCGCCGCGTGCCGGAAAGCGCCACGGCGGCGCCCGCGCCATGCAATGAGCGCGCGATATCCCGGCCGATGCCGCCGCTGGCGCCGGTCACCAGCGCCGTCTTGCCCGTCAAATCAAACATTCTTCCCTCCCCCACATATTTTCAGGTCACTTTTTTGGTCGCGACGCGCGTCGAGGCGCGCGAACCATAAGGCGGCGCGGCTTCTCTCGTCAGACGAAGGCGCGATAAGCGTCAAGATCGCCCGGCGCGCCAACACTGATGCCGGATACGCCGGGCGCAATGCGCTTCAGCAGCCCGGCCAGCACCTTGCCCGCGCCGCATTCCACGAATTTGGTCACGCCCGCGCCGGCCATGAAGGCGACGCTCTCGCGCCAACGGACGGCGCCGGTGACCTGTTCGACCAGCAGGCGGCGAATTTCCTCGGGCTCGGACGCGGGCGCGGCCGTGACATTGGCGACCACCGGCGCGCGGGGGCGCGCGATGGCGGCGTCGCGCAGCGCGTCTTTCATCGCCTCGGCGGCGGGTTGCATCAGCGCGCAATGGAAGGGCGCGGAAACCGGCAGCAACACGGCGCGCTTGACCCCGCGCTCCCTGGCGATCTCCATGGCTTTCTCCACCCCCGCCCTAGCGCCCGAGAGCACGACCTGCCCGCCGCCATTGTCATTGGCCACCTCGCACACGGCGCCGGTCG
>JBAWEN010000606.1:0-2661 GCA_049591215.1 Methylocystis sp.
CGATCGACCTCGCCATGGTCGCGTCGGGCCGATGCGACGCATATTGGGAACGCGGCATCCAGCCTTGGGACATAGCGGCCGGAGTCATTTTGGTGAAGGAAGCGGGCGGCTTCGTCACGGACCTCTCCGGCGGCCCGGACATGCTGGCCAAATCGGAGATCTGCGCCGGCAATGAAGCGATCCATCGGCAATTGCTCGATCTACTGAAAAAAGCATGAGAGAGGACGGCATGGAACTCGCGCATGCGGGCCGCGTCGCGCCGCGGGCCGCGGCGGACATGTCCGCCTTGATGGAGTTGTGGGTCGAGTCTTGGCGCGCGACCTATGCGGATATCGACTTTGACGCGCGGCTCGAATGGTTTAAGGCGCGTCTCGCCGCGCTGGAGGCCGATGGCGCGGTGACGCTTTGCTTATACGAAGACGCTCCTTCCGCGCTCGCGGGCTTTGTCGTGATCCATCCCGAGACTGGTTGGCTCGATCAACTCTGCGTGCATCCCAACTGCTTTGGCGCGGGAGCCGCGCGGGCGTTGATCGAAGCGGCGCGCCAAGCGGCGCCGGACGGCATTCGGCTCGACGTGAACGTCGACAACGCCAGAGCCCGACGGTTTTACGAGCGCGAAGGCTTCTCCTTCGCTGGCGCTGGAGCCATCAGTTGTTCAGGTCGAGCCACTGTCGTTTTGGAATGGCGTCCGAATCGTCCGGCGGATGGAAAATAAAATCGAGCCTATATTTGGCGTTCTTCCGCCGGGAATTGGCGGATTTCGGACTGGCGACAGGGCGAGAACGCAAGTCGCGATTGGCGGGATCATTGTCATTTGGGCGCCGGCGCCCCATATTGTGCAGATCGGGTTTCGGTCGAACGACTCTGCTTAAACGCTTTATTGGCGCGGCCGCACATGACTTCCTTCCCAGAACATCGATGTAACGGGCGACGCGCGTTAGCGCTCGCCACCAACTGTTCTTTCGAAAGGAACATGTCATGCAGAGCGGTATCGTTAAATGGTTCAACGCGCAAAAAGGCTTTGGCTTCATCCAGCCGGACGCCGGCGGAGCCGATATTTTCGTCCATATCAGCGCGGTTGAACGCGCCGGACTTCGCGGCCTCGCCGAAGGCCAGAAGATTTCGTACGAGATCGTGGTCGACAATCGCAGCGGCAAATCCTCCGCCGATCGACTGGAAGTCACTGTCTGATTTATAACGCGACGGCGCGCCGGTTTCGGCGCGCCGTCAATAATGCATGGTCAGAGCGGCGCCTAGCGAATATATTTGGCGCCGCCGCCGCAAGCAGTTCGATCGCCTTTTCATGAAGCGTCCTCCGCGGACACAAGGAACAACACCATGGCCAAAGGCCAGCAGCGTTCCAATCGGGAACAGAAGAAGCCCAAAAAAGACAAGGCGAAGACGCCCGCGGGCGGAACGGCCGCCGCCTCGGCGGCGTGGTCAACGATCGACAAGATCCAGGGCAAGGACGCCGGCAAGAAAAAGTAGCGCTTCCCGGCCGGACGGCGCGCGCCGACGGGCCGACGACCCTCCAGAAACGGATAGATCTCATGAGCGCATTTGATACAAAGCCCGCCCCGCGACAGGCGACACGAAACAGAGTCGTCGTGTCGCATAAATTTCCGGTCGGCGCCAGCGTCATGCACGGCATCGGCGGAAAAAGCGATAAGACGCCTTTCAAGATCACCCGCCAGATGCCGGATGGCGGAGATGGGTTCCAATATCGGATCAAAAGCGATCGCGACGGACAGGAACGCATTGTCACCGAGGCGACGCTGGAGCGGGCCTGATCGGGCGCTCGTTCCAATTCGCGCCTCCAAACCGTAACACGTCCAGCGAATAATGGCTACCGCGCGGAGAAAACGATGAACGGTTTCGACTATGACGCCTCGGCCGAACTCTATTCGGGAACGAGCGGGAGAGCGCGCCAGAAATCACTGAAGTACCAGCGTTTTCCACGTGCGGCGGATGCGATCCGTTATATCATGGAAGACATGCCGGCGAACGCGCTGCCGGGGTGTTCACTGGACGTCGACGAGGAAACATATGTCGGCAGGGCGATCTTGCCGCTTTACGAGAGCGCGGACTATCCCCTGCCCCGCCGCGCGAAGGCGGCGCAGTAGCCGCCAGATGGCGTGACGAGCCTTCAACGGGCCGGACTCAGGGTTTCTTCTCCCCTACGAGCGCGATGCGGATCATATTCGTGGCGCCGGGAGAGCCAAACGGCATCCCCGCGACGATCACGATCCGGTCATTGGCCCCCTTGGCGCCGCCGAAGCCTTCGATCCGCGCATGTTCGCAAGCGCGCTGCACCATATCCTCGACATCGCTCGCGTCGCGGGTCTGAACCGCGTGGACGCCCCAAACGAGGGCGAGGCGCCGCGCGGTGTCGCTTATCGGCGTTAGCGCCACGACAGGCGAGACCGGACGCTCGCGGGCGATGCGAAGCGCCGTCGCGCCGGAATGCGTCCAGGCGCAAATCGCCTTGGCGCCAAGAGTTTGCGCCACATCGCGGGCGGCGGCGGCGATGGCGTCGGCTGGCGTGGGATTGGGCGCGTCGGCGCGCTGCGCGTTGATGATGGTGCGATAGACCGTATCGGTCTCCACTTCCTCGGCGATGCGGCTCATCGTCGCCACGGCTTCCCGCGGATATTGCCCGGC
>JBAWEN010000607.1:0-2210 GCA_049591215.1 Methylocystis sp.
GCGACGGTGATGCTGTCGCCGGTATGCACGCCCATCGGGTCGATGTTCTCGATCGAGCAGACGATGATGCAATTGTCCGCCTTGTCGCGGACGACCTCCATCTCGTACTCCTTCCAGCCGAGCACGCTCTCCTCGATCAGCACCTCGCTGGTCGGCGACGCGTCCATGCCGCCCTTCACGATGTCGATGAACTCGGCCTCGTTATAAGCGATGCCGCCGCCGGTGCCGCCCAGGGTGAAGGAGGGGCGGATGATCGCCGGCAGGCCGATGTCTTCCAGCGCGGCCAGCGCCTTGGACAGCGTCTTGACATGATGCGAGCGCGGCGTCTCGAGGCCGATCCGGGTCATCGCCTCACGGAACCGCTCGCGATCCTCGGCCATGTCGATCGCCGCCGCGGAGGCGCCGATCATTTCGATGCCGAATTTCTTCAAGACGCCCATTTTTTCGAGGCTAAGGGCGCAGTTGAGCGCCGTCTGGCCGCCCATGGTGGGGAGCAGCGCGAAGCCGCCAGGAACCTGATAGCGCTCCTTCTCGATGATCTTGGCGACGATTTCCGGTGTGATCGGCTCGACATAGGTGCGGTCGGCCATGTCCGGATCGGTCATGATCGTGGCCGGATTGGAGTTGACCAGTACGATGCGGTAGCCCTCTTCGCGCAACGCCTTGCACGCTTGCGTGCCGGAATAATCGAACTCGCAGGCCTGACCGATGACGATGGGGCCGGCGCCGATGATCATGATGGTGGCGATGTCGGTTCTTTTGGGCATAGGGCGTCCCTTTGGACCAGCGTCCCTGGGAACAGGACGGGCTATGTCGCTTGTCTTTTCGAGGCCGCGCGGGCGGCGCGGCGCATAAAAAAAGGCCGCGTCGCCGGCCCTTTGGACCGGAACGCGTCCCGTGAAAGTCGTGAGCGGGCGCGCCCGGCTCGATGGTTGGGCGGTTTCTAGCCGAGATTGACGCTTATGTGAAGAGGCGGGGATCGCGTCAAGAGGCGAGGATTGACGCCGAAGCATCGCATCCCCTGACGCAAAAAGGAGCCGCGCGCGGCTCCTTTCGCATCCGTCCCTACCGAAGCGCCATCAATGGGCGGCGAAGGGGTGTTTCGCCGTCGCGCGGGCCGAGAGAACGGTCGAAGCCGTCGGGTCGCCCTTCAACGCGCGGGCGATCGCTTCCTTCGTCGCCGTGTAGTTGAAGTCCTGGATCTTCTGGTCGTCGTTGGCTTCCCAATGGATGAACACGCCCACGCAGATGAACAGGTCGTCCGCTTTGTCGAGCGGGATCACGCCTTCGGCGACGCTGTCGGCGACGGCCTTGGCGACGCCATATTGCGCGGGGCCGAACATCTGCACGGCCTGCTTGGCGTTCTTGATCGTCACCTTGTTGAAGAGGATGGTGTAGGGCTTCACCAAAAGGTTCGGCGCGAGCACCGCGAGCAGGGTGGTGAAACCATCCTTATTGTTGACGAGCGCATTGGCGAACGCCTTTTCCACGGCGCTGCCGCGCGGGCCGATCAAGAGATCGATATGAGCGACCTCGTTGCCGTCGCCGACCAGCGACTCGCCGACGCCCGTCTTGCCGGAGGAAGCCGTGAAGGAGCTCTTTTCCGGCGAAGGAAAAAGCGCGCCAATAATTTTGTCCAGTATCGAGGCCATTGTTTCGATCCCTTTCGGTCTGTTGTCGCCTAGGCGTTCCCTAACGCGAGAAGGGATTGCGTCCGGCGTTCGCTTATCGCGTCTTCAAGAGCCAAGGCTCCAATTGCTCCGGCTCGAATACGCTCGAAATCATTACGGCGCCCCGCTCGAACAAAGGGAGCCGGTGAATCGTCGTCTCGCGCCCTTGGTCTTTGGCCATTGGCGCGGCCCAGCCCTCCCGGCGAAGCGCGCGACGGAAGCGGGAAGCACTCGGCTCCCCGCGTCTTGAGGCCTCGCGGCCTGGCGTCGACCTTAGTGAGCGGCGAAGGGGTGCTTGGCGTCGTTGCGCTTGGCGACGACCTCGGCGGCCTTCGGCTCGCCCTTAATGGCGCGCGCGAGAGCTTCCTTCGTGGCGGTGTAGTTGTAATCCTGGATCTTGGCGTCGTCCGAAGCGTCCCAATGAATGAACACGCCGACGCAGATGAACAGGTCATCGGCTTCGCTGACCGGGATGATGCCCTCGGCCACCGAGTCGGCGACCGCCTTGGCGACGCCGGCCTGCGCCGGGCCGAACATCTG
>JBAWEN010000608.1:0-1715 GCA_049591215.1 Methylocystis sp.
CGTCAACGCAGCTCCCTTCGCCATAAATCAACGGGATAACAATGATATATAAGAATAGGCGGATCGCCGGCCGCCTCCTCTCCCCGCTTGCGGGGAGAGTTGCGGTGAGGGGCTTGGGGCATTTCGCGCCGCGAAGCGATCGGGCGGAGTGCGTATGAAGGCGACTTTCGAAAACGGCATATCTCTTGATGGAGTGACCCATGCTCAAACTCTACTATTATCCAGGCGCGTGTTCGCTGGGGCCGCATCTTGTTCTCGAATGGATCGGAGCGCCCTATGAGGCGGTCCGCGTCTAGCTCGGCGATCCCGCCTATAACGCCATCAATCCCGCCGGCGCGGTGCCGGCGCTCGACACCGGCGAGGGCTGGATACTGACGCAGGCCGGCGCCGTCCTCCATTATCTCGCGCGGCGCTTCCCCGAGGCCCGGCTCGGATCGGACGGGTCGCCGCGGGACGAGGCCGAGCTTGACCGCTGGTCCCATTTTCTGACCGGCGATCTGCATTCGGCGTTCTTCCCGCTGTTCTCTCCGCAGCGATACACGACCTCGCAGGATCCGGCGGCGCTGGAAGCGGTGAAGACCGCGGCGCAAGCCTTGATCGCCAAGAAGCTGGATTTGCTCGACGCGCATCTCGCCGGGAAGGATCACATGCTCGGCGGGCGCCGCACGTTCCTCGACGCCTACTGCCTGCCGATGTTGCGCTGGGCGCGCGCGATGCTGCCGGGCGGCCTCCAGAACCATCCGAACTGCGAACGGCTGTTTCTTCGCGTCGAGGCCGATCCCGCGGCCAAGAAGGTCATGGCCGACGAGGGGATCGGCTGATCGTCCGGGCGCGAACTTCGCCAAAATCCAGAAAGGAAAAGCCGGCCAGTGCCCGATCTCTATGACAGCTATGCTGACTTGGCCGCCGGCGAAGCAGAGGGGATTCATTATCGAATCCGCGTGATCGACAGAGCCTCGCCGATCGCCATCGTGGCGCCTCACGGCGGACGGATCGAGGCGGGGACTTCCCAGACCGCCGCATTGATCGCGGCGGACGTGTTCTCGCTCTACTGCTTCGAAGGGCTCGTCTCCGGAAGGCGGCTTCACATAACCTCGGCGCGCTTTGACGAACCGAGGGCGCTGGCGCTTGTCGAAGCCTCCGACATCGCCATCGGGGTGCACGGACGCGCCGATCGCGGCGACCATCGGACCATCTGGTTGGGCGGCTTGCATGAAAGTCTGCGCGACGCGATAGGCGCCGCGCTGGAGCGCGTTGGGTTCAAGACATCGACCGACCACCACATGCAGGGAAAAGCCCCCGGCAACATTTGCAACCGGGGGCGTTTGCGCGCGGGGGTTCAACTCGAACTGCCGATGTCGCTAAGAAATGCTTTCCTCAACGACGCGTTCGCTCGCCAAGCATTCGGCTCCGCGGTGCGCGATACGATTGTGACGGAAACGGTCCATGACTGATACGAACTCCGCCTGATCGCTTCGCGGCGCGAAGTGCCCCAGGCCCCTCACCGTACCTCTCCCCGCGAGCGGGGAGAGGAGGCGGCCGGCAATCCGCCTTATTTCATTGTCATCCCGTTAATTCATGGCGAAGGGAGCCGCGTCGACGCCCCCTCTCCCCGCTCGCGGGGAGAGGTACGGTGAGGGGCTCGGGGCATTGGCGCTAGGATAAGAACTGGACAGAGGGAATCGTGATGTGATTCCTACGAGAGATGCTTGATT
>JBAWEN010000609.1:0-1553 GCA_049591215.1 Methylocystis sp.
AGATCGACCGCCGCGCCCGCGTCGTCGAGTCCGTGAAGATCGCGGGCGAGGAGATGCATGGCGTTACGACGATGCGAGCTGCCGGGCGACGCGCGCCCGGTCGAGGCCCTTTTGGCCGATGACCACGAGACGGCTCGCGCGCGCCTCATTGGGTCTCCAGGCGCGGTCGAAGTGATGCTGAAAGCGCGCGCCGACGCCCTGCACCAGCAGGCGCATCGGCTTGCCGGAGATTTCGACGAAGCCTTTTATGCGCAACACATCGTGCTCCGCCGCGACTTCCGCGAGCCTCGCGACGAGCGCCGCAGGGTCCGTCGCGGGTGCGATCTCGATGACGAAACTGTCGAAATCGTCGTGATCGTGATCTTCCAAGCCGTCGTGATGCGACGGGCGATTGGCGAGATCGTCCTCGGCGGCGGCGGCGAGGCCAAGCAAAACGCGCGCGTCGACGGCGCCCTGTCGCGCGCGAAGAATCTTCGTGGCGCGCGGCGCGCCGGCGCGCAGCGTCGCCAGCACGCCCGCCTCCTCCTCTTCGCTCAGCAGATCGGTCTTGTTGAGAATGACGAGATCGGCGCAGGCGAGCTGGTCCTCGAAGACCTCCTCGAGCGGATTGTCGTGGTCGACGGCCCTGTCTTCCGCCCGCTCGCGCGCGATGGCGTCGAGATCGTCGGCGAAACGCCCTTCCGCCACCGCCCGTCCGTCGACGACGGCGACGACGCCATCGACGGTGAGGCGCGAGCGAATCGCCGGCCAGTCGAACGCCTTGACGAGCGGCTTCGGCAAAGCCAGCCCCGACGTTTCGATGATGATGTGGTCGGGGCGCTTTTCATGCGCCAGCAGCGCCTCGATCGCCGGCGCGAAATCGTCGGCGACGGTGCAGCATAGGCACCCATTGGCCAGTTCGACGATATTTTCGTCGGGGCAGTTTTCGACGCCGCAGGCGCGCAAAATCTCGCCGTCGACGCCGACATCGCCAAATTCATTGATCACCAGCGCGAGGCGCCGATCCCGCGTCGTCTCCAGCAAATGGCGGATCAGCGTGGTCTTGCCGGCGCCGAGAAAGCCGGTGACGATGGTGGCGGGGATTTTCGCGGTCATTTCACTGCCTTTAGCGCGTCGCGCGCCTGGAATTCGCGCCAGAGAACGCCGACAAGCACGCCAGCGAGCGCCCATGTGATCGCCTGCACCGCCAGCGACGACGCGGCGAATTGCGCGGCGAGTTCCGCCGGAGCCGTGCTTTCCGGCGCCGCCGGCCGCGGCGCGCCCAAGATATGTGGGAGGGCGAGCAGCGCCGCGCCCAAGACCTTGGCGACGAATTCATCGCGCCGCAACAGCGTGAACAGCCCCGCGCCGGTGGCGGCGGCGGTCCCGACCCACCAAAGCTGGCGCGCGAACAAATCCGTTTCCGCCGCGCCCGGCAATTGCGGCCCAAGGCCGAGCCCCGTCGCGAGGCCGGTCGCGGCGAAGGCGCAAGCCGCCCAAGCCAGCGCGCGGCGAGGTTCGATCGTGTCGCCGGCGACGAGCATCAGCGCGAGCAAGATCAACGCATAGCCCGC
>JBAWEN010000610.1:0-2168 GCA_049591215.1 Methylocystis sp.
AGACGCTTGAACACCTGACGACCACCATAGAAAGTAGCGACCGCGGCAGGTTCGAAGTTCTGAAAAAAGATAATCTTTCTATTTTTATGGATTTTGAGGACGTTGAACAAAGACTTCATGCTCTCGAACAGCAGAGCGAGCTAGGAGAGCGTGCTAAGCGGCTCGCAGCCGCGCTCGAAGACGGAGCTAACTACTAAGTAATGTCTGGTTTCGAACCAACGCGTCGAAGGCTCAGCGACGTCCGCTAGTGATCCAGAACTCAGCCAATGCGGACCGTCTGCTACCGGTCGATCGTCCCTTTTGGCTCGCGGTCCGATAGCGGCCGCTGCGGGGGCCTCGCGCGAACGTCCGGTAAATGGTGGCGAGTCAACGTCGGCTTCTGGCGCATCAGCGACAAGGAGCGGTCGCCGAAAACCCCGCCGGTGACGGCCGCTTTCTGGCCTATCGCGTCGATTGTCGAAATTCGTGAGTTTCGAGAACGCCAACGCACGTTCCATGGGCTTTCTGCGAATTTGCGTGCAAAGGGCGGAGCGGCATTTGCGTAGTCATGTTCGAAAGTGCTTCGTCCACCGGGTGGCGCTTGCCAAGCTGACGCCGCAATGCGCGGCGGCCTGGCGACAAGACATGCCGCCCTCGACGGCTTTCAGCACTTTGTCGCGGACTTTGTCGCTGAACCCTTTGGTTGATGTGCGCGTGCGGCGGATGTTGGCGTTTTTGGAACGTCGTGCAATCCCAGTGGAGCGACAAGATGCAGACGAATGAAGAGCATGTCACGATGGACGGTGAAGAGCGGGAGTTGCTGGAGCGGTATGAAGCACAATTCGCTGAAACGCCCCCTGTCGCTTTCCTTGACCCTGATACATCCAAGCGGATGATCAAGGCCGCGCTTCGCAAGAAGCGCCCTTTCAATGAGAAAGATTTGGAGTCGGAATTGGATGCGCCACGCGTTCCATATTGGCGCTTCCACGAATCCGACACGACACGCGACACGGCGGGCAACGCGAGTTGTTGTGAGCCGGCTCGACGCGCCGCCATCAGTCACACGGGGCTGGAGAAATTGGAAGGCCGCTACGCGCTCGCTAGCTTGCGCGGTCGCCCGCCCTTGCGACCGTTCTCACGCGCGGCGGCGACTTTGGCGCCCGAGCGCGCCCTACCCCCAGCGGCGCCTAGATGGCGAGCCATCCAGCTCTTGGATCCGAACACGCCCTGTAGCAGCCCTGGCACATACAAATCCGCGTCGATCGCGGGCCAGTGCAGGCCGTCGCCCAAGGGGCTGATCTCGATGATGGCAAGATCGGCTGGCGTGGCGTGCTCTAATCCTTGTGCCAAGCGCGGCGGAAAGGCCAGCTCCAAACCGTTATCCAGGCCAACGATCACCCGCGACACCCGGCGGTCATAGCGGGCGTGGATAGCCTTCGGCACGCCCTTCAATTGGGTTTGCAACTTTGTTTCGGCGGCGAGGCGGTCGCTATCATTTATCGGCATGGACGCGCTCCCATTCGGCACACAGTGCGGTTAGATTTGCGGCAAGGGCCGAGGCAATGCGGTTCAGTTCGGCAGTGGTGAAGCCAAAGCTCTCGCGCAATGTCGGCGGCCCAGCAGGGCAGTTGAGAATAAACACAGCTTCGGTCCCTGCCCCAAGGACATGGACGTGTGGGGGGCGATGGTCGTTTGGATAAATCACGACCCGGAGACCATCGATTCGTAAAGCTGTTGGCATTTTCAAAAGTAGCATAAACCCAAGCGCTTGGGAAGATGCGTTTGTCAGCAGAGAGGCACGGCAGCGCCCGAAAGGCGAAACGAAGCCATAAATTCATGATTTCCGAGAATCTGCTCCTCGGACGTCCCTACGGAGCTTTCCGCGCGGAGGCACGGAAACGCGCGCGATCTAATGCGCTCCAAGTCAGTCGTGGAGCGCTTTCAAAGTTTGTCGAACGTCACTGCTGGTCACTTCGGGATAGACGCGTCGAAAGGGTGGCGCGTCGGATCAGAGCAATATCAGTCGCCGGGGGCGTCGGCATTGAGCCGGGCACCGGCTTGCGAAACAGTTCAGGTCGTTCCAGTGCGAGCCGCAATAGCGTCGCCATTCCTTTCGAAGGCACGGCTTTCGCCGTTTCGTATTTGTAAAAGGCCGTTGGGCCACCACCAAATATGCGCCCAGCTTCCCG
>JBAWEN010000611.1:0-1938 GCA_049591215.1 Methylocystis sp.
ACGACAACCAAAGCGCGCGCCTGCGTCTCGCCGATCGACGGCGGGAAGATCGGGAACGTCGCCGAGGCCGACGCCGGCGCCGTCGACGCGGCGATGGAAGCGGCGCGGACGGGCTTTCACGAATGGAGCCCGACAAGCGTCGAGACCCGCGCCAGCGCGATCGAGCGCGCCGCCGATTTGATCGAGGCGCGGCGCGGATCGTTGATCGCTCTGTTGCAAAGCGAAGCCGGCAAGACGCTCGACGACGCGCTGGCGGAAATCCGCGAGGCGGCCGATCTTTGCCGCTATTACGCGCGGCAGGCGCGCGAGATTTGCCGCGAGACGGCTTTGCCGGGGCCGACCGGCGAGGAAAATTTATTGCGTCGGATCGGGCGCGGCGTCTTCGTCTGCATCTCGCCGTGGAATTTTCCGCTGGCGATTTTCATCGGCCAGATCGCGGCGGCGCTGACCGCCGGCAATAGCGTCGCCGCCAAGCCCGCCGAACAGACACCGCTCATCGCCTTCGAGGTGGTGAAGCTGCTCATCGAGGCGGGCGTCCCGCGAGCCGCGCTGCAGTTTTTGCCGGGCGGCGGCGACATTGGCGCGGCTCTCGTCGCGCATCCCGCCTGCGCCGGCGTCGTCTTCACCGGGTCGCTCGAAGTCGCCAAGACGATCAACCGCGCGCTGGCGGAAAAGCCCGGCCCGATCGTTCCATTCATCGCCGAAACCGGCGGCGTCAATGCAATGATCGTCGATTCGACGGCGCTGCTGGAACAGGTCGCCGACGATGTTATGACCTCCGCCTTCCGTTCGGCGGGCCAGCGTTGCTCGGCGCTGCGGTTCTTATGCGTGCAGGAGGATATCGCCCGCCCCTGCCTTGCGTTGATCGAGGGCGCCGCGCGCGAGCTACGCCTGGGCGATCCGCGGGACGTCGCCACCCATATCGGCCCGGTGATCGACGCCGAGGCCAAGGCGCGGCTGGAGGCCTATCTCGCGCGGCGGGCGCGGGAAGGCCGCGTGATCTACGGTGGCGCCGCGCTGGACAAGGGCTTTTACGTCGCGCCGCATATTGTTCGACTCGACCATGTTGGTGATCTCGCCGAGGAGATCTTTGGGCCGGTGCTGCATGTCGTGACCTGGCGCGCGGAGGACTTCGGGTCGTTGATCGAGCAGATCACGGCCATGGGTTACGGCCTCACGCTTGGGCTGGAGACGCGCATCGAACAACGCCAGCGAGAACTCGCGGCAAGAGCGCCGGCGGGCAATATCTACGTCAATCGCAACATGATCGGCGCCGTCGTCGGCGGCCAGCCCTTTGGCGGCTTTGGCCTCTCCGGCACGGGGCCGAAGGCCGGCGGACCCGACTATCTTCGCCGGTTCACGCGCGAAGTCACGCTGAGCGTGAACACGGCCGCGGCGGGCGGCGACGCCGGCTTGATGGCGATGGAGGAATAAGAAAGCGGCCGCGACCGCCTGAGGTTGCATTCGCTGGGGCGTCGTGTCACATCAATCCGCCGCCGCACGATGAAATAAAGGGAGACCGTTATGCGCAAACTGGTTTGGATCGCGATCCCGTTCGCGCTTTTGGCGTCGGCGCCGGCGTTCGCCCAAGGCACTCCCGAACAACGCGAGGCCTGTAACGACGACGCGTTCAGATTTTGCAATGACGACGTTCCCGACGCGATAGCCGTGGAAAAATGCCTGCGGGCGCACATGCGCGCGCTCAGCCCCAAGTGTCGCCGAGAATTTGGCGCATCCGGGAAGGCGCGTCGCACGCCGCACGAGTGAAGAAATTTTACCGGGCGATTTGGCGGGCGCTTATCTGACCGAGGATGTGGCTTTGCCCACCTCGGCGGAGCTTCCGCTCCCCGATGACGGGCCCACCATTTCCACGAACTTGAAGAACAAGACCGCTATGAAAATCACCGCGACGATCACCGCGAGCACAGGCATCGCGGC
>JBAWEN010000612.1:0-4980 GCA_049591215.1 Methylocystis sp.
CCACTCGCGCAGCCGTGGCGATTCCACGACGATGACGTCGGCCCGCCCTTCTTCGACATCCCGCGCGAAAGTCGTCAGATCCCGCCGCCGATATTCGGCGAGACGCGCGCGATAGGCGGGATCGGAAGCGGAGCTGTTCAACAACTGATCGACATAGGAGGTCGTCCACAGCGAGCAGGGATGGCCGACCCACTCGCCATGCAGGCGCCGCGTCAACGGATGGCCGACATCGCAGTTGAAGGCCAGCGCGATCACGCGCGGACGCGGCGGCGCGTGGCTGGCGGCCGCGGCGAGCAGTCCGGGATGCTCCTCGGCGTCGGCCCATTGCCCGCCACCGCCAAAGCAAAAGGGCGAAGCTATCAGGAGAGGCACGAAGAAGAAGCGAACGAGCGGATGAGCTGCTCCAGGCTCCGCGCGCGCGAGGTCGAGCGCGTGCGACAACCATGCGAGGAACAACAGCGCCATCGCCGGATAAGCGTGATTGATCCAACCCTTGCGCTGAAGGACGAAGCACAGGAAAAAGCCAAGGGACGCGAGAAACGCGGTCCGCGCCTCGATCCCCTTGGGAATGCCGCGCGCGAGGATCAAAAGGCCGATCGCGCAGGCGACATAATAAGGCGCGAGCGTTTTGGCGAGGAAGTTGATCAGGCTTTCGTGCGCGACGCTGTAAACGTCGAGACCAAAAGCCGTGATGCTCGCGGAATAGACCGGGAAAAAGACAACGACCGCGAGCGCGAGCGAACCCGAGACCGCGCCGGCGGTCAGCATTTCCAGCGTCAGGAAGACGCGGATCGAGCGTTCGCGCCAGGCGATGGCCAAGGCCGGCAAAACGACCGCGAGCGCGAAAAACGGCTTGAAGCTGATCGCTATGGCGCAGCCGAGCCCCGCGAGCAGGCGGACGACGCGCGGCGGACCATCTTCGCCGCGGTCGACGGCGAGCGCCGCCAGCATCGGCGCCATCGCCAGCAAAGCGAGATGCTCGCGCTGCGCGAAGATCAGAGCCGGCGTCACCAGAAGCAAATAGATCGCGCCGTTGAGCAGCAATCCGCGCTCCAGCGCGCTACGTTCCGCGCCAAATCGCAGAATATAGCCGCACAGTCCAATGGACAGCAGACCGAAGACAAGGACGAGCGCGACGAGCACCGCTTCCACCGGCGCATGCAGAAGACGCGCGAGCGGGAAAGCCGGAACCAGCGAAAGAATGGCGATCGGCGGATTGGGATCGACCATGTCGTCGGGCGAGAACCGCCCATCGAGAAATTTCTCAGTGAGCGTCAGGAACCAGGACACATCGGAGTCGATATGGCCGCGAACCTGCTGTGCGACGGCGACGGCGATCAGCGCGACGCTCAGCAAAGGGCTGGCGAGAAAGCGCAAATCCCGGTTTTGCGTCGCGTCGATGCGGGAAGATCCAAGCTCCGTGTCGACGGCGATGGTCATGCGGGCTCCCCGATCCGTTTGATTTCCCAGGAGAGTTCGACGCCGCTATGCGCGAACACGCGCGCGCGCACTTCCTCGCCCAAGGCCTCGATGTCGGCGGCCGTGGCCGCGCCGCGATTGATCAGGAAGTTGCAGTGCATCTCGCTCACTTGCGCGTCGCCTTTGGCCAGCCCGCGACAGCCGGCGGCGTCGATCAACTGCCAGGCCTTGTGGCCCGGCGGGTTCTTGAAGGTCGAACCGCCGGTCTTCTCGCGGATCGGCTGCGAGGCCTCGCGCGCTTGGGTAATCCGCTCCATCTCGCCGAGGATCGCCGCGGGATCGCCGGGTCGTCCCTGAAAGATCGCGCGGGTGAAGATCACATCCTCGGGCGCCAAGCTGTGGCGATAGGAAAAACCCATGTCCGCGTTGCCGAACACCCTTCGTTCGCCGGAGCGCGTGACGCCATGCGCTTCGAGCAGCGCATCCTTGGTCTCGCCGCCATGCGCGCCGGCGTTCATGCGCAAGGCGCCGCCGATCGCCCCGGGAATGCCGCGAAAGAACGCGAGGCCGTCGACGCCGGCCTCGGCCGCCGCGCGCGCCGCCTTAACGTCCGGGACCGCCGCGCCGACGCTCAGACGGTGATCGCCCTGGATCGCGATTTCGCCGAAGCCCTTGGCGGAGAGACGGATGACGACGCCCTTCACGCCGCCGTCGCGCACGATGAGATTGGAGCCGAGCCCGATGACAGTGACGGGAATTTCACCCGGCAGGTTTTTGAGAAAATAGCAGAGGTCGTCCTCGTCCGCCGGCATGAACAAGAATTGCGCCGGCCCGCCGACGCGAAACCAGGTGTAGGGCGCGAGCGGCTCGTTGGCGCGCAGCGACCCGCGCGCGCCAGGCGGAATCTTGGCGCTGATGTCCGGATAGCTCACGCGCCGGGGCCTCCCGACGCGAGTTGCTCGGGGAGCGCATAGGCCCATTGCGTTATGTTGCCGGCGCCCAGAAACACGACGTAATCGCCCGGCGTGACGATTTCGCGGATCATCGCCGGCAGCACCTCGGGCGCCGGCAGGCCCGCGGCGCGTCGATGGCCATGCGCCTTGATAGCCGCGACCAGCGCGTCGCGATCGACGCCCTCGATCTTCTGTTCTCCCGCCGCGTAAACATCGGCGATGATCACCGCGTCCGCGTCGTTGAAGCAGGTCGCGAATTGATCGAACAACGATTGCAGCCGCGTGAAGCGATGCGGCTGCATCACCGCGACGACCTTGCCCTTGGTCGAGGCGCGCGCGGCGCGCAGCACGGCGGCGACCTCCACGGGATGGTGACCGTAATCGTCGAAGATCTGGACGCCGTTCCACTCGCCGGTCTTGGTGAAGCGCCGCTTGACGCCGCCAAAGCCCGCCAGCGCCTTGCGAATCTGATCCGGCGATAGCCCGAGCTGATAGGCGACCGTGATCGCCGCCGTGGCGTTCAGCGCGTTGTGATGGCCCGGCATCGGCAGCACCAGGCCTTCAAGATAGGTCGCCTGAGAGGTCTTGCGGTCGCGCAGCAGCACGTTGAAGCGGCAAACGCCCCCGTCGAGATTCACGTCGAGCAAACGCACGTCGGCTTGGGGGTTCTCGCCATAGGTTATGACGCGGCGATCCTCGATGCGGCCGACCAGCTCCTGCACGGTCGGATGATCGAGGCACATCACCGCGAAGCCGTAAAACGGCAGATTCTCGACGAAATCGAGAAAGGCGTCCTTGATCGCCTCGAAGGTGTGGAAATGATCGAGATGTTCGGGATCGATGTTGGTGACCACGGCCACGTCGGCGGGAAGCTTCAGAAAAGTGCCGTCGCTCTCGTCCGCCTCGACCACCATCCAGTCGCCGGCGCCAAGCCGGGCGTTGGTGCCATAGGCGTTGATGATGCCGCCATTGATGACCGTCGGATCGAGCCCGCCGGCGTCGAGCAAGGTGGCGACCAGCGAGGTCGTCGTCGTCTTGCCATGCGTGCCGGCGATGGCGACGCATTGCTTGAGCCGCATCAGTTCGGCGAGCATTTCGGCGCGGCGCACGACGGGCAGCCGCCGCTCGCGCGCGGCGGCCAGTTCCGGATTGTCGCGCTTGATCGCGGTCGAAACGACGACCACGGCGGCGTCGCCGAGCCATTTGGCGTCGTGGCCGATATGCACGGTCGCGCCCTTGTCGACCAGGCGCTTCACATTGGCGTTCTCGGAAGCGTCGGAGCCCTGAACCGTATAGCCCTGGTTGATCAACACCTCGGCGATGCCCGACATGCCGATCCCGCCAATGCCGACGAAATGGATGGGGCCGAGTTCGCGCGGCAGTTTCATTTAAGTCTCCGTATGCTGGGTTTTCGCCTTCGCGACGCCAAGCGCGAGGTCGGCCAATCTTTGCGCGGCGTCGGCGACGCCGGCCGCCTTGGCGCATTTCGCGGGAAGCTTGAGCGACCCCGGATGGCCGATGAAAACAGCGAGACGCTCGCTCAAGAAACGCGGCGTGAAATTCTCTTGACGCACGACCTCCGCCGCGCCCGTCGCTTGCAGCACGGCGGCGTTGGCGGCCTGATCCTGATCCAGCGCATGCGGCAGCGGCACGAGGATCGAAGCGCGCCCGATCGCCGCGATTTCCGACACGGTGGAGGCGCCCGAGCGCGCGATCACCAGTTGCGCGCGCGCGATGCGCAGCGGCAGATCGGAAAAGAACGGCGCGATCTCCGCCTTCACGCCAGCGCGCTCATAGACGTCGGCGACCCGCGCGATGTCTTCGAGCCTCGCTTGCTGCGTCACGATTATTTTGTCGCGCGACTCGGCCGGCAAGGCGGCCACGGCGGCGGGAACCACGTCGGCCATCACGCGCGCGCCCTGCGAGCCCCCGGTGACGAGAAGCCGCAACTGGCCGTCGATCTCGGGATAGGGCTCGCCCATCGCCGCGAGCGCGTTGGGCCGCAGCGGATTGCCGGTGACGGTGATTTTGGCGCGCAAGGCGGGCGGCGCGTCGGGAAGCGGGAAGCCCGCCGCGATGGCGTCGACCCTCCCCGCCAGGAAGCGGTTGGCCTTGCCCATCACGCCATTGGCTTCATGCAGGACGGTTGGAATGCCCAGCAGCGAGGCCGCGACCAGCGGCGGCACGGTCGGATAGCCGCCAAAGCCGATCACGACGCTCGGACGAAGCCGCAGGAGCAGCGCCAGCGCCTCGGCGACGCCAAGACCAAGCCGCGCCACCGCCGCGACGCGCGAAAAAATCGAGCCGCCGCGCGGCGTCGCCGAACGGATCATGTGCGTCGCGCGCGCGGGAAAGCTGTCCCCATAGCGCAGCGCGCGCTCGTCCGTCACCAGTTCGACGGCGACGCCGCGTTGCTCCAGAACATAGGCGAGAGCCTCGGCGGGGAAGAGATGCCCCCCCGTGCCGCCGGCGGCGAGTAGCACGGGACCACCGCTCATGCCGGCGCGCCCGCCATTGGAGCCGCGGGCTCCGCCTCCGCCGCGTCGTCGGCGCGCCGCGCGACCATATGCGCGCGCGGCCTGCGGCGCGTCACGGCGAGCAGAAAACC
>JBAWEN010000613.1:0-2062 GCA_049591215.1 Methylocystis sp.
GCCCAAAGGCTCGCTCTTAAAACCAAGGCGCTAGCTCTCATTGGCGAACACCTTGAGCAGATCCGCCGGCGCGGCGCGCGCGAGCCGCAGCACCGGCGCCAGCGCGGCGACAAAAGCCGTCAGCAGCGCCACGGCGAAGACTTGCGCCCACTGGCCGGGGAAAACGTGAAACGGCAGGCGCCAGCCGAACGCCTCGACATTGACGACGGCGACGAGGCACCAGGCCATGAACAGCCCAAGCGGCAGCGCGAACAACGCCGTCGCCGCGGCGAATAGAATTATGCGCGACAGCTCCAGCGCCGCAAGGCGTTGGCGCGTCACGCCCATCGCCCACGCCGGCGCGAGTTGCGCGAGACGCAGATCGCTCAGCGTCAGCAGACTCGCCAGCAAGGCGATGGCCGAAACGATCAGCGTCAAACTGTTCAGCGCCGCCGTCACCGCGAAGGTGCGCTCGAAAATTTTGAGCGAGAGGTTTTTGACGAAGGACTGATCGACAAGGCGGACAAGCCGCGGGCCCATCTCCGCCCGCAGATCGCGGATCAATCCCGCGACATTGGCGGGCGCGACGCGCAGCGAAAAATTGACGCGCGGCGCCCGCGGCCAATGTCGCTCGAACGCGTCGATGTCGACGCGCAACTGTCCGTTGGGATTGCCGTAATCTGGATAGATTCCGGCAACGCGCGCGGACCAGCTTTCGCCTTCGGTCGGCATGTCGAGCATCCCGCCAACATTGAGCTTCAGCCGCCGCGCCAATTGCTCGCTCACGAGCACCGCGTCGCCTCGCGCCAAGCGCGCCCACACATCCGCGTCGTGCTCCAGCAGCGGAAAATGTTCGGAATAGGTTTGGTGGGCTTTAAGCGATCCGACTTCCACCGGCCAATGCGCGATTTGCGTCTTGGTTCGAAACACCGGCAGGATCGCCTCCACGTCCGCCCGCTTCGCCAGCCACGCCTCGATGCGCCGGCCAGCGTCGTCGTCGCTCGCCTCGAAATAGACCTCGGCGATCAGCCGGTCGTCCAGCCAGCGCGTGAAGGTCACGCGAAAGCCCTCGACCATCGCGCCGACGCCGATATTGGTCGACAGCGCCAGCAGCAGGGCCATCAAGGCGAGCGACAGGCCGGGAAGCTGCTGGCGGCTGTCGGCCCAAAACCAGCGCGTCACCGGCCCTTTGGCGAGGCGCTCGCCAAGCGCGAGAGCGCCGGCCAACGCTACCGGCAGCCCCAAGGCGGCGCCGAGCAACCCGCCGGCGATCAACGTGAAGCCGCCGACCAGTCCGCCGCCCCAAAACAGCGCGGCGACGGCGACCGCGAAGGCGAACCCCGCGACCAGCGCCTGTCGCCGCAAATAGCGCCGATGCGCCTCGCGCCAGGCCTGGGGCCGCGCGACGGACAGCACGGGCAAGCGAAACGTCCTGATTAACCCGCCGGCCGCCGCGCTCGAAGCGCCGAGCAAAGCCATCGCGAGGCCCGACAACGCCCAGCCAGCGTCCAGGGTCAGCCGCTCGGGCAATTGCGCCCCATAGAGACTGTCGAGACTCGCCGCGACATTGGGCAGCAGCGCCCGCGCGATCACATAGCCGAGCGCCACGCCGGCCCCGCCCGCCAGCAAGGCCAGCGCGAGAAGCTCGAGCGCCATCGCCGCGATCAACGCGCGCGACGAGACCCCAACCGCCCGCAGCGTGCGGATCATCGGCAGCCGCTGCTCGAAGGCGAGGCCAAACGAGGCGTGGACGATGAACAGCCCCACGAGAAAGGAGAGCAGCCCGAACGCTGTGAGGTTGAGGTGAAAACTGCCCGTCAATCGTTCGAGATCGGAGTCCTCGTCCGGCTCGACCAGCCGCAGCGCGTCGCCGACGATGCTCGCGAGAGGCCGCGCGCCTTTCGCCTCCAGCACCAGCCGCGACAGGCGCTCCGGGCGATCCAGCAGAATTTGCGCGACGCCGATGTCGACGATCAGCGCTCCCGGCGGCGCCGCGTCCAACGCGCGCAACGGCGGCAGCGAAAGCCCTCGCTCGGTCTTCGCGCCCTCGCCTATTTCGGCGAGCGTTTCCGGCGCCGCGAAA
>JBAWEN010000614.1:0-9624 GCA_049591215.1 Methylocystis sp.
TGGCGCCCCAGCCCGCGCAAGCAACAAACGGCCAAGAGACGAAGGCGTCCGCGCATGACGGCGAACCGCCGGCCGCTCAACCCGAAGCCCCCGCCGCGCCGGCGCGAACCGAGACCGTGATCACCCAGGCCGATCCAGCGCACCCAAAGAAGGGCGGCTGGTGGCAGCGCGCCAGGGCGACGCTCGGCGGCGACAAGCGGTAATTAAGCCGAGCGGCTCAGCCAGGCGCTGAGCCGCTCGACGCCCATGGCCACATCCTCCGGCGATCCAGCGTACGAAATCCGCAACGTCGTCGCTCCCCTTACGCGGTCGAAATCGACGCCGGGCGTGACGGCGACGCCGATCTCCTCCAGCAAGTCCGAGCAGAACCGAGTCGAATCGGTCGTCATGTGCGAAACGTCGGCGTAGATGTAAAAGGCTCCGTCCGGCGGCGCGAACAGCGGCAGTCCGATGCGCGGCAGCTGGCGCAACAGCAGTGAGCGGCTGCGCGCATAGCCTCGTTTGATCGATTCGAGTTCCTCGCCAGCGTCGAAGGCGGCCAGCGCGGCGCGCTGCGACAGCGTCGGCGCGCAAATGGCCAGTGATTGCTGCAATCGCTCCATAGGTCGCGCCAGACTCGCTGGCGCTACCGCCCAACCGAGCCGCCAGCCTGTCATCGCATAATATTTTGAAAAGGAGTTGACCACGATCGCGCTTCGCGAAAAGCGCAGCGCCGTCTCGGCGGGCCCTTCGTACTCCAGCCGGTGATAGATTTCGTCGCTCACCAGCACAACTCCGGCATCCTCGCAGAATGCGCATATTTTTTCCAGTTCCGCCGGCGCTATCATCGCGCCGGTTGGATTGGCTGGGCTCATGAGCAGCAAACCGTCGAGGCGCTCTCGCCGATGCGCGGCCTCGATCAGTTCCACGGTCGGCGCGAAGCGTGTTTCCGGCCCAACTTCAATCGGCGCGAGACTTAGACCGAGGGCCTCGAGAATATTGGCGTATGCGGGATAGCCCGGTTGGACGACTCCAATGCGTGCGCCAACATCGAAGCCGGCGAGAAAGGCGAGAAGAAAGGCCCCGGACGAGCCCGTGGTCACCATGACGCGGTCGGCCGTGACCTCCACGTTATAATGCTCCGCGTAGTGGCGGGCGATGCGCTCGCGCAAGACAGCGTCGCCCATCGCCTCGCCATAGCCGAGGCGGCCGTCCCGCAACGCCGCGGCGGCCGCCTCGCGGACGAGGAGAGGCGCGGGCGCCCCGGGCTCGCCAAGTTCCATATGAATAATTTGACGCCCCGCCTGTTCGAGACGGCGCGCTTGGCGCAAGACGTCCATCGCCATGAAGGGCGCGACGGCGGCGCGGCGGGAGGGTTTTGGCGGGCTCATGGCCCGCCTTATAGCGCATTCGCCGCGCGGCGCGCCTTTGGTTGAACCCTAAACGTCAGGACGCGCTCCCGCCCTTCCGCGCGCGCATGAAGGACTCGAACTCCTCGCGGTCCCTTGCTCGGCGCAACTCCTCGATATGCTGGGCGAAGTCGCGCTCGGCTTCGACAACTTTGCGGCGCTCCGCCTCCAACCGGGCGAGTTCGCTTTCGCGCCACTCGTCAAAGGCGACATTGCCGGTCGAACGCCAGCTAGAAGCAGCCGCGCTCTGACCGCCAAGCCCGGCTTGCGAGTAGAAGGTCTGCTGAAAACCCGCGGCCTTTTCGCGGGCGAAGGCGAAAAGATCGCCCTGGTGGCCATGTTGACGCTGCCAGAACTTGGCGAAGAGAATGGCCAATCCAATCGGCCAAAAGACGATGAATCCCAGAACCATCGCCGCGATTTCAACCGGTTTCCAGTGCATGCGCCCGCAGTATCCGCTTCGCCCTCCGAAAGAAGACGACATGCGGGAATCCCGATAACAGCCCATGATCCGCTCCAAGGTTCACCTCGCCGGCCCGATCCGCCGCCGGCTCGGCAGAATCTAATATCGGCCGAGCGCGGCGCAAGGGGGGCGCGAACGGCGCTTGGGCCTCGGCCCACGTTGGCGCGAGTCAAATCTCGCGGCGGAGCGAAAATAGGCGGCGCTCGTCGCGCCGCCCGCTTCGCCAAAGGATTGCTCGAACTTTATTTGGAGACATAGGCCGGAGCGGCGGTGGGGACGCCGATCGACACCCACACATTGGGGTTTTGCTCCGATTGGCGCTTGACGAAGCGATACGGCGCCTTGTTCCAGCCCCTCACCTCGTCCCCAAGATTGTCGAGCACGAACTCGCCGCGATTGGTCTTGACCGTCAGAACGGCGTGGCCGTCGCCATTGGCCTCCTTGACCACGGTCATCAGCAGCGCCTGACGCGGGAAGCCCTCGTCAATTAGCATGCGGCGTTTAAGCAGCGCGTAATCCTCGCAATCGCCCTTGCCATCGGTCGGATAGTCCCATTGATCGACAACGCCCCAGTGATCCATGTCCGACACGGGCGTGACGCTTTTATTCACCGCGGCGTTGATTCGCTGGATCTTCCGCATGACGGCCGGAGTGAGGTCGATCGGCTGGGCCGCGCGATCGTCGTCTGGGCATTCGCCGCGATAACGGCCGCAAAACTCGACCCAACCATAGGGAACGCTGGTGTCGGCGCCCACCGAGACATAAGTCGCGGCATCGGACCCGGCCATGCTCGATTCCATGAGAGCGAAAAAAGCCGCGGCGGCAAGAGTCGTGGCCAAGGCCGTTTTGGTGATGACGCCGAACATGCTCGCCTCCATTTGATGAAGCGAGATTAGGACCGTTGTTTTGCTACCTCTGAAAGTAATTATGCCGCATTTTATACGAACTCGTTTAGATTTGAATTGAATAAAAGTAAGTATAATTCCTTCTAATCGAAATGCGTAAAATTGCTCATTTCTTCCAACAAACTGATTTAAAAGGGACTATCTCACGCGAGCCGCCCCCGAACTTCGCCGCCGGCGCGCGGCCGAGCCGCGTCAGGACGCAAAGATTAACGCCGCCGCCGGAAAGTAGTTAATTGAGGCGATTTCGGCGGTCGGGACCAGGCAGCGCAATCGTTCCCGCGAACTCGTCGTCCACGGGGGGCGGACGCGTCATTGTTTCGGCTTGTGCAAAAGGGATGATTGACTGGATTTCGACATGGCGCCAGTTTGCGCGACTGTGTGCTAAGAATGCGCGGATTCCACATGGGCGCGGACATGAACCAGAACATCGCAATTGATACCGGTTTCAAATTCACGCCGAATGGAAGTACGTTTGGGCGCCTCGCGAGGGCGGTGTTCGGAGCGGGCCTCCTGTTTTGTGGGGCGACCACGGTCTGCCTCGCGCAGACACATACAAATCCTCCCGGCGCGCGCGATGCAAAGGCGAGTGTTTCGAAGTTCGAGGCGCGGCGCATTCGCCACACGTGCCAGGAAAGAGCCAATGAACGCGGAGTTAAAAGCGCTGAACGGGAAGCGTTTTTGTCCCGCTGCTTTTTTGGACGCAGCGCGCTGCGCGGCGTGCGGCGCGATTGCGCCAAGCAGGGCGCCGCGAAAGGCCTCGACAAACCAGCGTTGCGCGACTTCGTGCGCGAATGCGTCAAGGAACAGCGCGCCAAGCAGAAACTGCCGGAGTAAGGGGAGCGCCACGGGGCAAAGCGGACGGCCGTGTAAGCCACACTCTTTAGAGTGCGGGCGCCACGACGCGAATGCGGCGTTTTACGCCGTCCGGTCCGAATGTCTCGCGCCACTCGCCTGTATCCTTTCCGGCGGCCGGCGCCGCGAGCGCGCCAGTTGTTCCCTCGACGGTTGGCGCATCGCGCCGGGTCGATTGGTTCTTGGCGCCCGCGCGATCGCGCGCGTCGCTCGAAGACCGCGGACGCGAGAGTTGCTCCGCTTGTTCCTCGGTTACGACAACATCCTTACTGTTTGAAGACGCGAGAATGCGCTCGGCTTCGGCGAGGGCCTCCGCCCAGCTTTTGTCCGGCGGCTTGCAGCCACAGGCGGGGACGCGTGTCTTTTGGAACTTCAGCGCGTTGGGATGATCGCCGTAGCTGTCGCCGCTGATCGAAACGGCCGAGTCGAGGTCGCCCCATGTCGATTTCGTATAGAGCGCCACCTCGGCGTTGGGACAGAGCGCTTTGCAAAGCGTGGCGAGTTCGTCGAGATTGGCCCGCCGAGCCGAATAGCTTACGGGAAAAAAGCCGCCGTCGCATTGGCGCACGCAAATCGCGAGAGGGCCGCCAAGGTGGTTGTCGCCTTGCTCGGCCCCCTCCGTCTCGTTCAGCGGATCTTCCGGTTGCTCGCGAATGGAAGGGTTACGGTTCAAGGGCGGAGGGTCAGGCGGAGCGCCGGCCCCCCGCTGCGGAGCGAGACCGAATAATTCCTCGAAGAAACCGCGTGAAGCCTCCAGCGGCGCGGCGGCGGCTGGCGTGCCCCGGGAGCCCTCGCGGCATTGCGCTTCGTAACGCGCGGTCAGCGCCGATTTTCGCCCATTGTCGCCGTAACGCCGCTGCAAGGCGGCGAGGTTGGCTTGCAATTGGGCGACGCGGGCGTTGATCTGATCGCATTGCGGCGGCGGCGCATCGCCAAAGAAAAGAAATTGCCGTCGTTCGCAACCGATCGAACGCGCATAAGCCGCGGTGCGGCCCAGTTCGACCTGTTGCTTCGCGGCGGCGGCGCGATAGCGCCCCGAATCGCCGCCACTGCTGGCCTGCGCGATCTCGGCCCTAAGGTCGTCGCAATAAGCGCTTTCCGCCCGCGCCGGAGCTGCCCACTGCGCGAGGGCGGCGACGACAACCAGTGCGCGAGCCAACCATCCGGCTGTCGCGAAAAACTCTTCGGTCGTGGCCTTCCAAGCAAAATAGATCGGCGGCATCTTTCTTCGCGCGGACGGGAAATGAACACGATCGCGGCGCCCACGAATCATCGAAATCGCGAAGGCCCCAACCATCGACCAATTCGGCGGACCGATCAACGCGCGGGCGCGCTTTTGAACTTTTGTTCTTCGTTCGTGTCGAGAGCAAGGCGTCGAATTTTTTTCCGTCCCCTCATGTTTTTCCTTCCAATGATGTAAAACATCCCACATATGGGCGGCGCCTCCCGGAAGGGCCCTGTTCATTTCACGCGATCCGGTCCAACGCAGCCGCGGCCGTTGGACGAGGCCGCTTTCGGCATCGCCGAGCAGGGGCGCAAGGAGGATTTGGACATGAGGTTGCACATTCGCGATATTCGGGCCTCCGTCGCGATGCTCGCTTTAATTGGAACCGCTTCCGCCCTCGCCGCGGAGGCGAGCGGGCCGGATTTGATCTTTCGACAATCGACCGATTTCAAGCTTCTGACGCCGAACGACAAGCTGGCGACCTACGGGATCGACGATCCCGTCGTGGAAGGCGTCGCCTGCTACTACACCATGCATGAAAAGGGCGGCGTCACCGGCGCGCTTGGTCTGGCGGAGAACACGTCGGATGTTTCGCTCTCCTGCCGCCAATATGGCCCGGTGAAATTCAGGGAGAAATTCTCCCAGGGCGATCAGGTGTTCAGCGAGAGGCGCTCGTTGTTTTTCAAGCGCATGCAAATCGTGCGCGGCTGCGACGTGAAGCGCAATGTGATGGTCTATATGGTCTTTTCCGACAAATTGGTCGAAGGCAGCCCGGAGAATTCGACCTCGGCGCTCTCGCTGGAGCCATGGGGCGGCGTCGAGCCGAACCAATGCAAGGACTATCTGAAGTAAGCGGGCCTGACCGAAGCGGCGCTTACTCCGAGCAGGTCACCATCGCGGCGGAGTTCGACGCCGAGGACGACGCGGATATCGCTCCCGTCACATCTTCGGCGACGCCAAAGCCGACCGCCGGTCCGTGGCCATGAGCCTCGCACCAACCGTCGGCGACTATCTTGCCGCACTCGCGCTTTTGCACGATGCAATCGACAAGACCATAGCCGTCGCTGTCGGAGATCAGATAGACGGCGTTCCGCTGCGCCGGGGCCGCGCGACTGGCCCCTTGATAGGCCGACGCGATGAGAAGGCCGGCGAGCAGAGGCGCGAGAAGGCGCGGCCAAGGCGATTGTTCGAATTTCGTCACCTGCAACAACATGGACTTTGTTTCTCGGTGAGACGCCGCGGCGCCGCGAAGGATTTTCTGAGCGTGACACGACCGGGTTAACTTCCCGTAAAATCCCCGAATGTCCTGCAATTGAAGCCCTCGCGACGAGCCAACGCGTTTTCCCGCGAGGCGCGCGGCTTGACGCGGCGCGCTCGCCGGCGCATGGTCCCCCGCATGACGCTCACGCTCCGCAGCACCCTTTGTGGTCGGATCATTATTAGCTAGCTCAACCGCTGGCCGGAGCCGTCACGTCTCATCCCCACATGAAGCGACGCCCGGCCGGGAGGCCTTTCAGGGAAGCTCCATGTCGTCGACGCCGCCGCTCAAACTTTACAACACGCTCACGCGCGCGAAGGAAGCGTTCGTCCCGCTCGATCCTTCCAATGTGCGCATGTATGTATGCGGGCCGACGGTCTATGACTTTGCCCATATCGGCAATGCGCGGCCGATTATCGTGTTCGACGTGCTTTATCGGTTGCTGCGGCATGTCTATGGCGCGGAGCATGTGCGCTATGTGCGCAACATCACCGACGTCGATGACAAGATCAACGCCAGGGCCGCCGAGCGCGGCATATCCATTCGCGAATTGACAGAGGAAACCAACAACGTCTTTCAGGCCGACGTGAAGGCGCTGGGCTGCTGGGAGCCCGACGTGCAGCCGCGCGCGACCGAGCATATCGCCGAGATGATCCGCATCATTAAACTGTTGATCGACTCGGGCCACGCCTATCCAGCCGACGGCCATGTGTTGTTCGATGTGCCGTCGATGAGGGACTACGGCCGCCTGTCGCGCCGTTCGCTCGACGAGATGATCGCCGGCGCCCGGGTCGATGTCGCGCCGTACAAGCGCGGCGACATGGATTTCGTGCTGTGGAAGCCGTCGAAGGACGCCGAGCCCGGCTGGGAGTCGCCCTGGGGTCGGGGCCGCCCCGGCTGGCACATTGAATGCTCGGCGATGAGTTGGAAGCATCTGGGCGAAGTCTTCGACATTCACGGCGGCGGCATCGACCTCGTCTTCCCGCATCATGAAAACGAGATCGCCCAAACCCGCTGCGCCTTCGGCCACGACGTGATGGCCAACGTTTGGATGCACAACGGATTCTTGCAGGTCGAGGGCGAGAAAATGTCCAAGAGCCTGGGGAATTTCGTGACGATCCATGAGTTGTTGAACACGGAAAAGTTTGGCGGGCGGAAGTGGCCGGGCGAAGTGCTGCGGCTGGCGATGCTGCGCACGCATTATCGGCAGCCGATTGATTTTACCGTGAAGGCGTTGGAGGAGGCGGAACTCAGTCTCCGCAAATGGGGAGCCGAAATCGGCACTGTCGATTTGAATGGAGACGGATTTGGGGGCGGATCTGGCGCGCCTGACGGCAGTGGCTATGGCGGGGGATTCGCGGGTATTGATACCGTATTGGATGCGTTGGCAGATGATTTGAACACCCCATTTGCATTGACGATCCTCCACGCTATCGACGACAGTCACGAACTTGATCTTGCGCTCAAATTGCTTGGCATAGACATCCGGTCCTATGCTGAATGGGTTGAACGAGAAACGCTTCGCTCGGTCGACGAAGGTGTCGTCGATTCTCTCATCGCCACCCGCCTCGCCGCCCGCGCCGCCAAAAACTGGGCCGAGTCCGACCGCATCCGCGACGAACTCGCCGCGATGGGCGTCGCGCTGAAAGACAATAAGGACGGCACGACGACATGGGAGGTCAAGCGGTGAGCCTTGCGTTCGCGGCCCCCCACCCGACCCGGCTTCGCCGGGCCACCCTCCCCGCAAGGGGGAGGGATGGGCGCCCCGCGACACGATCTTTAACGACAACATTCACGCAGTCCCGCGTCTTTGAATTTTTGTGCAACGATAAAGCAGCCCCATCCCTCCCCTTTACGGGGAGGGTGGCCCCGCGAAGCGGGGTCGGGTGGGGTTTTCTATCGCAAGAGACTACTCCCATGGCCAACGCCAAAGCCCGCGCCTTGCGCAAATCCATGACGCCGCGGGAAGTGAAGCTACGGGCGGTGCTGCGCCAATTGCGTCCACAGGGCTTTCACTTCCGCCGTCAGGCGCCGCTCGAAGGCTATATTCTCGATTTCGTCTGCTTCAAATACCGCATCATCGTGGAAGTGGACGGCTCTCAGCACGGCGAGGATGAAGGGGTCAAGCATGACGCGCGACGCGACGCTTTTTCGCGGCGCGGGGCTTTCGCACGCTGCGGTTTTGGAACCATGAAATCGACGCCGATCTTCACGGCGTCGTAGAGACGATTCTCGCGCGAGCGCGGGAGAACGCCGCCGCTTTTCCTTAAGGAGAACAACCCATGTCCGACGAATGGAAAAAATCGCTCCCCTTCCCCGCGCATTGGCTCAGCTATCTCAGCTTCAAGCTGGCTGTGCTGGCGCTTGCCGTGCTCGTCGCGCTGCATCTTTCGGGTGTCTTCTAACCATGACGCGCGCAAAAAATCCTCCTTCGCTGCGTCCGATGCTGCCGAGCGAACCGCCGCGTCTCGCCGCGCTGTTTCGCGCCAGCGTCGAGACGCTCGCGGAAGATTTTTACGACGACGACCAGCGCGCCGCCTGGGCGGCCTGCGCGGACGATGAGAGCGGTTTCGCCGGGAGACTCGGAGCAGGCCTCACCATCGTCGCGCTGATCGACGGCGAGATCGCCGGCTTCGCCTCGCTCAAGGACGCGCGCATCCTCGACATGCTCTATGTGCATCCGGGTTACGCGCGGCTCGGCGTTGGCTCCGCGCTCGCCGACGCGCTCGAAAAACTTGGCGCGGCGCGCGGCGCGCAAAGTCTGAGCGTCGACGCTTCCGACGCGGCGCGCGCGTTTTTCGAAAAACGCGGCTATATCCCGCAAAGCCGCAACACGGTCGTCATCAACGGCGAATGGCTGGGGAACACCACGATGACCAAGGCGCTCGCGCCGCCGGTCGCGACAGGACACGCTTAAATGACGAAGCATCGACTCTCGCTGTTCGACACCACGCTACGCGACGGCGCGCAGACGACTGGAGTCGACTTTTCGCTCGACGACAAGCGGCGGATCGCCGCCATGCTCGACGATCTGGGCGTCGATTATATCGAGGGCGGCTATCCCGGCGCCAATCCACAGGACACCGAGTTTTTCGCCAAGCGCCCCCCGCTGCGCGCGCGCTTCGCGGCCTTCGGAATGACGCGGCGGCAGGGGCGCTCCGTGGAGAACGATCCCGGCGTCGCGGCCTTGCTGGACTGCGACAGCGACGCGATCGTCTTCGTCGCCAAGGCGTGGGACTATCAAGTGCGCGTCGCATTGCGCTCGACGGAGGAAGACAATCTCGCCGCGATCACGCAATCGGTCCAGGCGGCGATCAAACGTGGCAAGGAAGCCGCCGTCGATTGCGAACATTTCTTCGACGGCTTCAAGGCCAACGAGGCCTATGCACTGGCGTGCGCGAAGGCGGCCGCGGACGCTGGCGCGCGCTGGATCGTGCTGTGCGACACCAATGGCGGCACGCTGCCGCATGAAATCGAGCGCATCGTGACATGCGTGGCGCGGGTCATTCCCGGCGAAAAGCTCGGTGTTCACG
>JBAWEN010000615.1:0-3688 GCA_049591215.1 Methylocystis sp.
TCGGACGACGCCAAGATCCAGGATTACAACTACACCGCCACGAAGGAAGCTCTCGCGCGCGCCATCAAGGGCGAGCCGAAGGCCGCCGAGGTCGTCGCCAAGCGCAACGACGCCAAGCACCCCTTCGCCGCTCACTAAGGCGAGCCGCCGGCTTGCAAAGCTTTGGGGGAGCCGGTCGCGGCTCCCCTTTTTTGTTTTCGCGGATTTTAAACATCGCGAAAAAAGATGCGAAGACTGTCGTGCCGGCCTGTCGACTGAACAAAACTCGGGTGGGGCAAGATGAAACTCATTTACAGCAAGGACATCGTCGCCTCGAGAAAGGCGCGGTTGATCGACGCGTTCGAGGAAGTGAAAGCGCGCGGAATCACTCCAAGGCTCGCGGCCGTCGTCTGCACGCCCGATCCCGCTGTCGCGAGTTATGTTTCGGTGAAAAGAAAACACACCGAAGAGGTCGGCGGCTCCTTCGAGGTCGTGGATCTTTCCGCGGCGGGCGCATACGCCGATTTCGAGAACCGCGTAAAGGCCCTTTGCGCTCGACCGGACGTTCATGGCGTCATTCTGGTGATGTCGTCCCAGCCGGAGGTCGACGAGATCGAGCTGACCAATCTCATACCCGCGAGCAAGGACGTCGACGGTCTTTCCGCGGCGAACCTTGGCGCGCTCGCGCAGAACGACCCGCGCCAATTCTTCACGGCCCCCGCCACGCCGCGGGCCTGTATCGTTCTCGCCGAATCGCAGACCGAATTGAAGGGAAAAGACGTCGTTCTGATCGGGAGGGGACGCACGGTCGGAAGGCCGCTCGCGAACATGCTGATCAACGTCGGCGCGACGGTCACCGTCTGTCACTCCGGGAGCAGGGATATTCCGCGCATCGCGCGATCGGCTGAAGTCGTCTTCGTCGCGACGGGGAGACCGCATCATTTCGGGAAAGAATATTTCAGGGACGGACAGGTGATCATCGACGCGGGTATTGGCTTCATCGACGGCAAATTGGCCGGAGATGTCGACATCGCGTCACTTGGGGACCTCGACGTGGGGATAACGCCGGTTCCCGGCGGCGTCGGACCGCTGACCTCGGTTTTGATCCTGGAAAATCTGCTGAAGCTGATTGAGATCCAGGGTGAAAAGGAGCGGCGGAAGCTCACGACCGCGCTTCAATCGTCATGACCTGCATCGTCGGCTGGGACATTGGCGGCGCCAATCTCAAGGCGGCGCGCGCCGAGGACGGTCGGATCGTCGCCGTAACTCAGCAAGCCTGCGCGCCGCATCTCGGCTTGGCCAATGTCGAGCAAGCGATTCGCGCGGCGAATGCGATCCTCGGCCCTGCCGATCTTCACGCCGTCACGATGACGGCGGAGCTTTCCGACGCCTTCGAGGACCGTTCGCGCGGCGTCGCTTCCATCGCCGCGATCTTTACGCATGAAATCGATGCGCTTCGGATTGTCTTTTACGCGGGCGCCGCGGGGTTTGTCGGCAAGGCGGACGTCGCGCGGTTGGCCGCATCCGTCGCCTCGGCCAATTGGCGCGCCAGCGCCGCGCTGGTCGCGCGAGGCCGCGCGGAAGCGTTGTTCATGGATATGGGCTCGACCACGACCGACATCGTTCCGATTCGCGGTGGAGCGGTCGTGGCGCTTGGCGACGACGACGCCGCTCGTCTCGCCCGCGGCGAATTGGTTTACACGGGTCTGCTGCGCGGCGCGCCCGCGACGGGCCTCGCCTTGGCGCCCGTCGACGGGCAATGGACGGCGTTGGTCGACGAGCAATTCGCGACCATGGCCGACGTGCATCGCATCCTAAATAATATTCCGCCCGGCGCCGACGTCGCGTCGACGGTCGACGGCCGCGCCAGGACGCTCGACGCGAGCCGCGCGCGATTGGCTCGTCTCGTTGGCCGCGACGCGCGCGACGGCGCAAAAGAACAATGGGATGCGCTCGCGGCTTTTTTCGCCCGAGCGCAAATACGGCGGATCGAGGATCAAATCGCGCTGATCGCCTCGCGCGACGCGTTCGTTTCGCGCGCGCCGATTGTCGGCGCCGGCATCGGGCGCGGCGTGATCGCCGCCTGGGCGCGGAGAACGGGCCGCGCGTTTCACGACTTGGACGAGTTTATCCCGGCGACGCCGGAGGCGAGAGCCGCCGCCAGCGATTGCGCGCCGGCCTGCGCGGTGGCGTTGCTGGCGAGCGAAACGCGTGATCACAAGTAGGCGTAGCCAGCCAGCACGACGCCCGCGGCGCCTAGCGCCAGACCCATATGCCAAGGCCAACGCCGCCCCTTGGTGATGATGGCGATGGTGGTGATGGCGATCGCGACATGCAGCAATGTGACCGCCGTCGTCAGAATGTGGTGGCGATGCTCATGCCGCTCCGCCTCATGCAGCCGCTGTTCGACCTGGTGTTCGAGTCCTTCGGCCTTGTCCTGGATCTCGGCCGACTCCTGTCCGTAACGTCGCGCTTCCGTGGCGAACTCACCGGATAATGAACCACCTTGCCGCGCGGCGATGTCATAGGCGTTTTTCTTGATGCTCTTGGCCTGGAAGAAAGCCCATTGATCGCTGGTCTTGTTTTGCAGCAAGGACGCCGCGTTCTGCTCGGTGAGCGTCGCCGCCGTTTCGATGGTCTCGAGACTGCCGACGCTGGCGGCGATGACCGCAAGAATGGCGATCGTGACGGAGACGGTCAAAAGAAACGGCGTGCCCTCATGCGCCGCGTGTTCGGCGTGCTCGGCGTGTTCGAAATGTTCGGTGGGCGCTTCTTCTGACATATGAGACTCCAGAAAATCTTGTCGCGGCGGCGACCCTACATCAACGGCCGGGCGCCAACAAAACCGGCGGCGCGTTTCGCCAAGTCGCGACGCGCCAAGTCGCGACACTCCAAGTCACGACACGCGCCGCGCGAAGATGATTTGCGTGTCGCCATAGCGGCGCGCATCTTCCCGCGCGAGCCCCGCAAGTAAATCCAGCGCCGCGTCCGTGGCCTCCTCGATCACGACGAGCGCGCCCGGCGCGAGCCAACCGCCGCGCAGCAATTCGTTCAGCGCCAGCGGCGCCAGCGCCTTGCCATAGGGCGGATCGAGAAAGGCGAGCGTGAAGGCTTCGCCGGGCGGCGCGAGGCCAAGCTTCGTCGCATCGCGCCGAAACACCCGCGTGACGCCGCCAAGCCCGAGCGCCTCGATGTTTTCGCGCAGCAGCGCGCGCGCCTCGGCGCCGTCGTCGACGAACAGCGCGCGCGCGGCGCCGCGTGAAAGGGCCTCGATCCCGAGCGCGCCCGTGCCGGCGAAGAGATCGACGACGAGCGCGCCCTCGCACGCATTGTCGAAAGCATGCGCGAGAATGTCGAAGATCGACTCGCGCAGCCGATCCGTGGTGGGGCGCACGCTTTGCGATTTCGGGCTCGCGAGGGAGCGCCCGCGCAGGGCGCCGCCGACGATGCGCATGGTTTAGCGCGGACCGCGCGGGCCGCTTGGTCCGCTGCTTCTGGGTCCGCTGCTTCTAGGCGGCTTGCCGGAGCCGCCCGGACCGCGCGACTTGCCGCCGGAGCCGCCGGGTTTGCGCGGCCCATCGAATTTTTTGCCGCTGTCGCCGCGCGGCGGTCTTGCGCTTGCGTCGCGCGAGAATTTTGCGCTCTCGCCGCGCGGCGGTCTTGGCCCGGCGGCCTGTTCCTTGCCGCGCGCAGGGCGGGCGCCCTTGAA
>JBAWEN010000616.1:0-4801 GCA_049591215.1 Methylocystis sp.
ATCTGCCCGAGGCGACGCAAAGCAGCGTCGAGATCGCGCGGCGCTGCTGCTTCCGCCCGCGTACGCGCGCGCCGATCATGCCGCGTTTCATCCGCGAGGCGCCGGCGGACTCCGCGCTCACGCTCGATGAGATCGAGGCGGTGGAACTGCGCCGACAGGCCAAGGAGGGGCTGGAGGCCCGGTTGGAGGCGACCGGCCCGGCGCCCGGCCTGACGCGGGACGATTATGTCGCGCGGCTGGATTTCGAGCTGAATGTGATCGTGAAGATGCGCTTCCCCGGCTATTTTCTGATCGTTTCCGACTTCATCAAATACGCGAAGTCGAAGGGGATTCCGGTGGGGCCGGGGCGCGGCTCGGGCGCTGGATCGCTTGTGGCGTATGCACTTACGATCACCGACCTCGATCCCTTGCGCTTCGGTTTGTTCTTCGAGCGGTTTCTTAACCCCGAGCGAATTTCGATGCCGGATTTCGACATCGACTTTTGCCAGACGCGGCGCGGCGAGGTGATCGATTACGTGCGCGAGCGCTACGGCGCGGACCGCGTCGCGCAAATCATCACCTTCGGTTCGTTCCTCGCGCGAGGGGTTTTGCGGGGCGTCGGCCGGGTGCTGGAAATGCCGCTCGGGCAGGTGGACAAACTGGCCAAGCTCGTCCCCCAAAACCCGGCGAAGCCCATCACGCTCAAGGAGGCGCTGGCCAGCGAGCAGAAGCTGCGCGAGGCCGTGGAACAGGACGAGCGCGTGGCGCGGCTGTTCAAGATCGCCGGTTCGCTGGAGGGACTATACTCCAACGCCTCGACCCACGCCGCCGGCATCGTCATCGCGGATCAGCCCCTCGACGAGGTGACGCCGCTCTACCGCGATCCCAAATCCGACATGCCCGTCACTCAGTTCAATATGAAGTGGGTCGAGCCGGCGGGACTGATCAAATTCGACTTCCTCGGCCTCAAGACGCTGACGGTGCTCGCCGAGGCCGCCGAATTGACGCGCCGCCGCGCCCCCGATTTCGATCTCGGCAAGGTTCCGCTCGACGACGCGCAGACCTACGAGATGCTCGGACGCGGCGAGACGGTCGGGGTGTTCCAGCTCGAAAGCGCCGGCATGCGCAAGGCGCTGGTCGAAATGCACGCCGACCGCTTCGAGGACATCATCGCGCTGGTCGCCCTGTATCGCCCCGGCCCGATGGCCAACATCCCCACTTATTGCGCGGTCAAGCTCGGCGACGAGGAACCCGACTATCTGCATCCGCGCATCGAGCCGATCCTGAAGGAGACCTTCGGCGTCATCATCTACCAGGAACAGGTGATGCAGATCGCGCAGGAGCTTTCCGGCTATTCGCTTGGCGAGGCCGACAATCTGCGCCGCGCCATGGGCAAAAAGATCAAGTCGGAGATGGACGCGCAGCGCGACCGCTTCGTCGGCGGCGCCATGGAGCGCGGCCTTGCGCGCGACAAGGCCAATGAAATCTTCGACCTGTTGGCGAAATTCGCCGACTACGGCTTCAACAAGAGCCATGCCGCCGCCTATGCGCTGATCGCCTATCAGACCGCCTGGTTCAAGGCGCACTACCCCGTCGAATTCATCGCGGCGTCGATGACCTTCGACAAAAGCAACACCGACAAGCTTGCCGAGTTTCGCCACGAGGCCAGGCGCCTCGGCATCGTCGTCGAGCCGCCCTCGATATGCCGCTCGGGCGCCGATTTCGACGTGGCGCCCGGCAAGGACGGAAAGCTGGCGATCCGCTATGCGCTCGGCGCGATCAAGGGGGTCGGCGACGGGCAGGCGGCCTCCATCGTTTTTTCGCGCGGCGAAAAGCCTTTCTCAAGCCTCGCCGATTTCGCCCGGCGGATTAACCCGCGCGAGGTCAATAAGAAGGTGCTCGAGAACCTCGCCTGCTGCGGCGCCTTCGACGAGCTTGAGCCCGACCGCGCCCGCGTGTTCGCCGGCGCCGAGACCATCCTCGCCTGCGCCAACCGTTGCGCCGACGAGCGGCAGATGGGCCAAAACGCGCTGTTCGGCGAGGAGCAGGACGAGAGCCTCGCGCTGCCCAAGATGGCGCCCTGGACCGCCGCCGAGCTGTTGCGGCGCGAGTTCGACGCGGCCGGCTTCTTCCTTTCCGGCCACCCGCTCGACGCCTATCGCGGCGTGTTGAAGCGTCTGCGGCTCACCCGCTGGAGCGAGTTCGTCGTCGCGGTCAAGCGCGGCGCCTCGGCGGGGCGAGTCGCGGCGATCGTGCTCGACCGCGCCGAGCGGCGCACGAAATCCGGCTCCAAAATGGGCATCGTGCAGTTCTCCGACGATAGCGGGCAGTACGAGGCGATCATGTTCCAGGAGGGGCTCGACCAATACCGCGACCTCTTGGAAAAGGGCGCGGCGGTGCTTGTCACGCTCTCCGGGAGCCTGGAGGGCGACGAGGTGCGGGCGCGAATCGTCGCGGCCGAATCGCTCGCCGCCGCCGCGGCGCGCGCGCAAAAGGGACTGCGGATTTTCGTCCGCGACGCCAGGCCGCTCGACGGCATCAAAACCCGGCTCTCCGTCAAGGGGGAAGGCGAGGTCTCGCTGGTCGTGATGCGCGACGCCTCGGGCGACGAAATCGAGATCAAGCTCCCCGGCGGCTATCCCGTCGGCGCGGAGGTCGCGGACGCCTTGAAGGCGATCCCGGGCGTGATCGCGGTGGAGCATGTGTGAGACAGAAGCGGCCTTAACCACGCTTCTTAACTAACTGAAAACAATCATTCATAGGAATTTACCATAATGCCGCGCGGAGGGCCGCGCGACCTCGGAGTTTTTGCGCGAGAGCATGTGGTTTTATAACATCTTGAACTCGCGGTGATTTTTGGGCGCTTGCGCGTGTGATTTATTAACCATAGTAGCGTGGTTTTTTAATTTCACGAATGTCGAGCGCGAGCATTGTGCCGCCGAGCCGAGCGGATTACCTATTGCAAAGCCTCGCGGCGGAGGACTAATGCCCAAAACCCTCGATCTCCTTCAAAACGATCCGCGCCTGAGCGAAGCGCGCGAGCGTCATCCCGAGAAGGCGCATCGGCCGGACACCCCGGTCCTGCGCAAGCCGGCTTGGATCAGGGTGAAGGCGCCGGGCTCGGCGCTTTGGCGGGAGACCAGCGCGCTGCTCGAGGGCAGGGGCCTTTCCACCGTCTGCCAGGAGGCGGCCTGTCCCAACATCGGCGAATGCTGGGAGCAAAAACACGCGACCTTCATGATCATGGGCGAGGTCTGCACCCGGGCATGCGCCTTTTGCAATGTCGCGACCGGGCTGCCGGCCCCGCTCGATCCGAGCGAACCCGAGCGCGTCGCGCTGGCGACGGCCGATCTTAAGCTCGCGCATGTCGTCGTCACGTCGGTCGACCGCGATGATCTTCCTGACGGCGGCGCGGCGCATTTCGCGCGGACTGTCGAGGCGATCCGCGGTCATTGCCCAGGCACGACGATCGAAATCCTGACCCCGGACTTTCTGCGAAAACCCGGCGCGCTGGAGACGGTCGTCGCGTCGCGCCCCGACGTGTTCAACCACAACCTCGAAACCGTGCCCGGCCTTTATCCCGGCGTGCGGCCCGGCGCGCGCTATTTCCATTCGTTGCGGCTGTTGCAGCGGGTCAAGGAGCTCGACCCCGCGATCTTCACCAAATCCGGGCTGATGGTCGGGTTCGGCGAGAGGCGGAGCGAGGTCGCTCAGGTGATGGACGATCTGCGCACGGCCGAGGTCGATTTCCTCACGCTCGGCCAATATTTGCAACCGACGCGCAAGCATCACGAGGTCGTCGAGTTCGTGACTCCCGAGGCCTTCAAGGCCTATGAGACGCTCGCCTACGCCAAGGGTTTCGAGATGGTCGCGGCCTCGCCGCTGACGCGCTCGTCGCATCACGCCGGCGCGGATTTCGAGCGCCTGCGCCAGAAGCGCGCCGCCAAAACGGCGCCGCCGCCGGCTGGTTGACCGGCGGCGGCTTAAACTCGCGAAGATTGGCGTCAGACGCCCAGCACGCCATGAATCTCGGCGAGCGTCGCCTTTTCATTGTCGCTGACCTGTACCCCGCCAATGCCCATGAATCCGCTCCCCGCGGCTTCCGCGACGAGCTGGGAGATATGCCCCAGCCAGGTCTTGAACGCCGCGGCGTCGGCCGGCGCCTTGGCGTCGACGATCGCCGCCGCGCGCTTCAATTCGCCGAGCGCCTTGCCCTTGAGTTCGCTGATCTGAGCGCCGGCGACGAGAGTGTGCACGCCGTCGCGGGCGGCGGTGCGCCCCTCGGATGTCAGCAGATCCTCCGCCACGGCCTTGATCAATTCGTCGCTGGCGCTGGTCTTCGCGGCCGCCAGCTCCTTGGCCTCGGCCCAGCCTTCCTTGATCGTCGTGAAGAAGCCGATGGGATCGGCGGCGGTGATGGCAAAGCCCGCCAAAAGCGGGCTCTCCAGCAAGGTCTTCCACTCGTCGGCGGTAAAATCGCTCTTGGTCGCCATATTCTAGTCTCCACTGTCGAAACGATCCCGGCGCGACATCGCGCCGAACCCATTGTCTATCGCCTATGTAAAAAATATTCGGGCCCGGACAATCTGGGGCGCGGGGAAGGGGAATGCAAGGCGGGTCGGGGCGGCGATGCGTCAGCGTCCAGCTTCCGCGCATGTATCCGCGACGCCCGCGCAACGCCCGCCGCCGAGTCGACATGGAACGGGACGCCTATCCCCTGTCGCGTCGCCGCGGGCTGCTCATTCGCTCATATGATTGTTGCGCTGCGCGTCCATCAGCTTTTTCTCGTCCTCGGGCGTAAGCTTCGGCCGATCGATCGTCA
>JBAWEN010000617.1:0-2127 GCA_049591215.1 Methylocystis sp.
GTCAGAGCCCGTTCCTGACGAATAATGGGACGCGGCACGGACGCCTCAGGGCGGTGCATTCCTTTGTTCAGGCGTGATGCATTTTCTCTGCGGCTCGACGATGCAAAATCACTCCGGCGTTGACAAGTTGATGGTATACGCATTTCGCGTCTAACGCGAGCGTAGTTGGTTGCGAACCGCGCATCACCCCTAAGGTGGCGCTAGTTGCGATTGTCTTGTCAGGCGGCGAACTTGATCAGACGGCGACTTGTCGGGAATGCGGATCGAGACATTGGGCGCCCCGCCCGCGAGACGAAGTCGATCGGCGATTCCAGGCGTCGCGGCCGAACGAGCTGTGAGTCTCCGAACTCGCCTATGTCGCGATTTGCCTCGGCTTGGTCTATGTCGCCTTCGTTATCGACACCGTCGAAAGGCGGATCGTCGGTTGGCGCGCCGCGCGCGAAGCACGCGGGCTTCGCGCTCGTCGCGCTCAAGCAGGCGTCGCGCCGCCCCCGTCCAAAGCGAATCAGACGTCTTTGGCTGCTTCACCTGATCGCCACGGCCCTAAGACGCTTGGAGGTTGATTCAGAGAGGTGGATAAGTTATGTTTTGGTCGCTTCCTATTTTAGAATAGGAAACGCGGGAGCGCCAAAATGGAACGTTCAACTCGCTTTGAAAATACAAAATCTTCATTGCTCGCGGGCCAGCAAGAGAATTCTAAATCAATGTCGTTTTCCTATATCTTCGCCGTTCTGCGCCATCGATTGAATTTTATCGTTATCCCGCTCGCCTTCACACTTACAATTGCTTTGTTATACTTACTTTATACCCCTGCGAGGTACACCGCCACGGCGCTCATGGTGCTGGACAACAAGCGGTCCATGCTTGCGGAAACAGGAATTACGTCCGAGCCGCAGGTGGATGACGGTTTCGTGGAAAGCCAGATCCAGACGCTCAAATCCGACAATGTCGCGACAATAGTCGTGGAAAAATTAAACCTCACGGAAGATCCCGAATTTCAGGCGCGACCGTCATTATTACAAAAGTTGATTTCTTATTTTTCCGCGGACGACACCCCGCCTTCTCGGAGTGATCTCATCCAAACCGCGGTTGATACGCTCGACAAAGACCTACTGGTCACGAGATTGAGCCGCAGTTACGTAGCGCAAGTTTCCTTCACTTCCTTGAGCCGGACCAAAGCGATCGCCATCGCGAACGCCGTGACCGACGCATACATCGAAGATCAACTGCAAGCAAAATCCGAGGTTGCGAAACGCGCGAGCGTATGGCTCCAGGAGCGAACCGCCGACTTGCGTTCGCTTGCGACCAGCGCGCTCAAGGACGTTCAGGATTTTAAGTCTGGCAACAATTTAGTCATTGGCGCGGACGGAAAAATATCCACGGATCTTGAGCTCCAAGAACTCGCCAACTCGCTCGCGCAGGCCCGGGCGGCAACCGCGCGAGCTCAATCTCGACAATCCGAGATCAAAGCGGCGCTTTCCGCTCCGAACATCGAAGGGGTGACCGAAGCGACAGTCACCGACGCGCTTAATAATCCGGTAATCGTGAAACTCCGTGAGCAGTATCTTGAGGACAAACGGCAGGCGGCGATTTGGACAACCCGCTTAGGTCGACATCATCAGGCCGTATCTCATCTCGAAGAAGAAATGAAGGGACTGGAGAGAGGTATCCGAGAGGAAATGCAGCAAATCGCGGAAACCTACACGGGTGAGTTGGTCGTAGCCCGCTCGCAAGAAGAATCAATTGAGAAGCGGTTGATCGAAATCTTCCGTAACGACGCTGGAAACAGACAGCTCCAAGTTAGGTACCGGGATTTTGAAACCCTAGCGAGCACCTATCGTACCGCCTACGAGAATTTTTTGAACAAGTACACCCAAATCGTCCCGCAACAATCATTCCCGTCCACTGAAGCCAGAGTTATCACGAAAGCTTCAAGCGCTCCAAAGACATCCCCAAAAATCAGCCTAACCCTAGCCCTTGCCACCCTTGCTGGCGCCGGTATTGGGGTAGCGGCGGCATTCTTGAAAGGCCATAAAGTCGGTGCGATTTTTTTCAAGGACCAGCTCTTAAACGAAGCCGATGTCACCTGTATCGCCGTTCTCCCGTATTGCGGAAAGCGGTTTAACC
>JBAWEN010000618.1:0-1741 GCA_049591215.1 Methylocystis sp.
CCTTCAGCAGCGCATTGCCGCGAAAGGTAGTCTCGGTCTCCTCGGGCTCGGCGAGGCCCAGTTCGCCCGCGCTCACCGCATCGACGCCATAGGGGCCGAGCAACTGCTGCAACTCCCAGAGTTTTCCGGGGTTGTGCGAGGCGATGACGAGACGTCCCTCGATCTTGCGCGCGCTCACGCCAGCGCCGCCTTCTGGAGCGAGACCAGGTCGGAGACGCCCTTTTGCGCAAGCTCCATCATGTGCTGCAGTTCTTGCGGCGAAAACACCGCGACTTCCGCCGTCGCCTGGATCTCGACGAGTCCGCCGGATCCGGTGATGACGAAGTTTGCGTCGGTCTGCGCCGTGGAGTCCTCGGCGTAATCGAGATCGAGCACCGGCTTGCCGTTGAAAATGCCGCAGGAGATGGCCGCGACGTGATCGCGCAGCGGATTGTCCTTGATGATCGAGCGCGAGCGCATCCACTCGAAACAGTCGCGCAGGGCGAGCCATGCGCCGGTGATCGCGGCCGTGCGCGTGCCGCCGTCGGCCTGGATCACGTCGCAGTCGATCATGATCTGGCGCTCGCCGAGCGAGGGCAGGTTGGTCACGGCGCGCAGCGAGCGGCCGATCAGCCGCTGGATTTCGTGCGTGCGGCCGGACGGCTTGCCCGAGGTGGACTCGCGGCGCGTGCGCGTGTGCGTCGCGCGCGGAAGCATCGCATATTCGGCGGTCACCCAGCCGCGTCCCTGGCCGCGCAGCCACGGCGGCGGCTTGTCCTCCAGCGTCGCGGCGCACAGCACGTGCGTGGAGCCGAACTTCACGAGGCAGGAGCCCTCCGCGTAACGCGCGACGCCGCGCTCGAAACTGACCGGGCGCATTTCGTCAAGCGCGCGTTTGCTGGGACGCATGAAGGCTCCTTGAAGTGGACTGTTTCGCCTTCTAGCCCGCTTTGACGGCGGAGGGAAGGTCGCGTCCTCGCGCCACGCGCTTTCGCCTTGCGCTCGCCGCCGCGAGGTGGGACGATCCGGCAACGGAACCGACAATCGGGCGTCAAATGGACGCCTGGCGCTGGCGAAAAGCCAAGTCGCGACTCTGGCTCCGGCGAAAAGGGAGCAGGCCATGGGCGGAACGGGAAATGACCACGGCGCAAGAACCGGGGGGCCGCGGCTAGTCGCGCTGATCGGCCCGTTTCAGAGCGGCAAAACGAAATTATTCGAGGCCCTGCTCGAGCGGACCGGAGCCACGCGCGAGGGCGCGGGCGTCGGCGACGCCAGCCCGGAGGCGCGCGCGCATCAAATGAGCGTCGAGGCCAACATCGGCCACGCCGACTATCTCGGGGACCAATACACTTTCATCGATCTTCCGGGATCGATGGAATTCGCCGATGAAGCGCGCAACGTGCTGCCGCTGGTCGACGCGGCGGTCGTCGTGTGCGAGGCCGATCCGCGCAAGATATTTTCGCTGCAACTCGCGCTGCGCGAGCTCGAGGAGCTGCGCGTCCCGCATTTTCTGTTCGTGAACAAGATCGACGCGGCGGGCCTCGGCGTGCGCGAAACGCTCGCGATGTTGCAGCCGGCTTCGCGCACGCCGTTGCTGGCGCGGCAGATGCCGATCTGGAAGAACGGCGTCGCCATCGGTTTCATCGATCTGGCGCTCGAGCGCGCCTATGTCTACCGCGAGCACGCGCTCTCCGAGGTCGTCGCGATTCCCTCGGGCGACGCGGCGCAGGAGAAGGAGCAACGCTACTCCATGCTGGAGCGC
>JBAWEN010000619.1:0-3549 GCA_049591215.1 Methylocystis sp.
CACTCAGGGGCGCGCGTCCGTCTCCCACTGGTGGGAGAACGCAGCCCCACGAAGCGAGGTCGGATGAGGGTTCTCGCGGCTTGGTTGGAACTTCCCCAGAACCCTCATCCGACCCTTGCTTCGCAAGGGCCACCTTCTCCCACGAGTGGGAGAAGGACGCGCCAACTTTCACGATTCGAAGCTTTAAAACTTGAGGAACCAACCTATGTCCAACAATACTTCGCTCGCCTTCGGCTCCGGCGTCCTGATCGGCACGACGTCGGCCGGTCCTTTGCAATTTGGAACCTTGCAGGACGTGTCGGTCGAGTTTTCCTTTTCGGTCAAGTCGCTGATGGGGCAATATCAGTTTCCGGTCGCGGTGGCGCGCGGCGCCGGCAAGATCTCGGGCAAGGCGAAATTCGCCAATATCGACGGCCCCATCCTCAACACGATTTTCTTCGGCAACACGCCGGCGACGGGGCAGACGCTCTGGTCTTATAACGAGGGCGCGGCTGTCGGCGCCGCGTCGCCCTACACCGCGACCGTGGCCAACGCCGCCAATTTCGATGCGAATCTCGGCGTCGCCTATGCGTCGAGCGGGCTGCAACTGACGCCCGTCGCCAGCAGTCCGGCCGCCGGGCAATATAGCGTCGCCAGCGGCGTCTATACGTTCAGTTCGGCAGACGCCGGCAAGGCCGTGCTGATCACCTACAGCTATACGCAATCCGTCGCGGGCTCGAAGGCGGTGATCTCCAACAAGCTGATGGGCGTGGCGCCGACCTTTCAGATCGACTTTTACCAGACCAACCCCAATGTCGCCGGCGCGCAATGGTCGCTGCGGCTTTACTCCTGCATCTCGTCGAAACTCTCGATGGGGAGCAAGCTCGAAGACTTCACCATTCCCGAAATGGATTTCGAAGCCTTCGCCAATGCGTCGAACAACATCGGCCAGTTGAACAACGCGATATAAGGCGCTCCCATGAATCCCGATCCCAACATCAATTGCGCCGGCGCGCCGGTGGTGACTCTGGCCGGGCGCGAATGGTTCGTGCCCGTGCTGGCGATGCGCCAGGCGCGCGTCGTCGTGCCGGCGCTGATGCGGCTCATGCCCGTATTGCAGGAAATGCAAGGCGGGCAGCCCCAGGCGATGGCGCGGCTTTCCGAGGAAAACTACGACGCGATCATCGCCGTCGTCCACGCCGCCTTGACGCGCGCCTATCCCGAACTGTCGCGCGAGATGTTTCTCGATTTGCCCGCGTCGACGCCGGAACTCGTCGCGGCGCTCGGCGTCGTCACGCGCCAGACCGGCTTCTTCCGGCCGGCCGATGCTTCGGGAGACGGTTTGGGGGAAACATTGGGGGAGACGGCGAAACCTGCGACGGCTCCCCAAAATTCTTCGACCGGCTGATCGCGCATTACTGCCAATGTTCGGGCGAGCGCTGGGACGACGCGCTCGAAGCGAGCCTGACCTTCCCGCGGCTGTTCGCGCGCCAAGGCTATTGGCGCGAGTTTCCGCCGACGCATGTGCTGGCGCGCGCGATCGCGGTGGGGCTCGGCGTGTTCAAGCCGGCGCCGCCGCCAAGGGACGCGATGGCGACGTTGAAGGCGATGTTTCCGGAGGGGAAGATTTAGGGATGCGCGGTCCGCGCCAGCGCGATCACCGCGCCGAGGATGATCACCGTCTGAAAGCCAATCGTCCCGAACATCCATTTTATGATCTCGGATTTGACCGATTCGATCTCCACTTTAAGTTCGGCCTTAACTTCCCGCAGATCGGCTTTGGTGGCGAGATCGTCGTGCAGCGTGTCGAAGGCGATGGAAGTCATGTCGTGTCTCCAGCCCTTCGGCTCGTGGGCGGCGGCGCGCGTCGCGAGCGCCGACGAGTGGAAGATGGCCTAAAACCATCGTGACGGCAAGACTTGAGCGCCCCCGCCTCAACTCGCGTGCTTCTTCACCCAGGCGACATAGCTGTCCATCCAGTTCCGCATGAACTGCCGGTTATCAGGGCCGATCTCGCCATAGGCGTCGAACAAACCCTCCTTCGCCTGGACGTAGGCTTCGGGCTGGCCGAGCGTCGGCGCGTCGAGATAGGCGAGGATGTTGCGCAAATGCTGCTGCGCCAGCGCCGTGCCGATCGCGCCGACCGACACGCCGATGACGCCGGCGGGCTTGCCCGCGAAGGCGTTGGCGCCATAGGGGCGCGACGCATTGTCGATCGCGTTCTTGAGCACGCCGGGAACCGAGCGATTATATTCCGGCGTCACGAACAGAACGCCCTTGGCCGCGACGATTTCGCCTTTCAGCCGCTTCACCGACGCGGCCTGGTTCGCGTCGTCGTCCTGATTGTAGAGCGGCAGATCGCCAATTTGCGCCTGGTGGAGGGGAAACTCCGGCGGCGCCAGTTTGGCGAGCGCGTTCGCCAGCTTGCGGTTGTAGGAGTCGCGGCGAAGGCTGCCGACCAGCACGAGGATTGGATAAGGGCTCATAACAATCGTCTCCAAAATTCGGGGATGAGCGGACGCATCGAACGGGTGAATATTGTTCGGCCGCGGCGAAAGACCAGCCGTCGCTTCCTCAGCGTTGCAAAAGCCGAGACCAAGAACATAAAATTCGCGCCACTCGCGGCGCGGCTCAAATAGGGAAAAACCGTCCATGGCCGACGATGTGACGATCCGCTTTAGCGCCGACACCGAAGATTTGGAGGACGGTCTCGCCAATGTGCGCGGCGCTGTCGGCTCGGTGACGCCGGACCTCAAAAAGCTCTCGGAAAGCGTTAGCGACGCCGCGCAAAAAACCGCGCCGGCGACGGCGGCCTTTTCGCGCATGTCGGTCGCCATCGGCGACGGCCTGACCGGCGCGCTGCGGCCGGCTTCCGCCGCCTTGGGCGCGCTCGGCGACGACGCCGGCGCCGCCAAGAAGCGCATCGACGACGAGATCAAGGCGCTGCAAGAGTCGCTGGCGATCAAGAAGACGATCTTCGACGGCGAGGCGAAGCTCAAGAACATCAGCGAGGGCGAAAAGATCGCGTTCGTGAGGGCCGCGACGCAGGAGGAATACGAGGCGCAACGCGCCTTGCTGGAGCAGGAGGCGGGGCTCGCCGATCAAAGCGTCAAGCAAAAAGAGCAGGCGCTGAGCAAGATCGCGACGTTAGAGGCGACGCATCAAAAGCAGATGCTGCAACTCGCCTATCAGGCGGCCGAGGAGCAGGACAAAATCTGGCAGGGTCTCGCGAGCAAAATCGGCTCTTCGATGAGCTCCAGCATCATGGGGCTGTTGCAGCACACCACGACCTTTCGCGAAGGCGTGCGCCAGATGGCGGTGCAGGCGACGCAATATTTCGTCAACATGGGCACGCAGTGGGTCGCCAGTTTCGCGATGAACATAGCCAAGAACATCGCGACCCATGCGATGGGCGAACAGGCGATGACCGCGGCGACGCAGCTCGGCGTTTCCGAACGCACGGCGAGCGAGGCGGCGGGAAGCGTCGCGGACCTTGCCGGCAAAGTGGCGGCGGTGATCAAAAGCATCATGGCCTCGTCGGCCGAGGCTTTCGCCGGCGTGTTCGGTTTC
>JBAWEN010000620.1:0-2381 GCA_049591215.1 Methylocystis sp.
CGCTCATCGGCATCGGTTCGAAGTCGCGTCTCGCCTGTCAGGCCTTGTTCGGCAACGACAACATCACGGTCGAACTGCTGGGGTTTGGTTCCGGCGCCTAGCTTCGCGCAATATCCGCAAACAGAAAGGAGCAAGTCATGACGACCAACGCGCTTGTCATACATGTCCGCTTCGCGCCGGACGGAACCGTCACCGAGATCGGAGAGCGCCCGACCAGTCTGAGCCCTCAGCAATGGTTCGACAGGCTGAGTAACAAATACGCCCTGGACTTCCAGGCGTTGTCGGGCGGACGCGGCGTCTATCGTGTCGCCGCGGCGGAAGTCGAGGCTTTGAAGGCCGCGGCGCTGCAATAATGCATGCGCGGCGTCGTTGATGGATCGAGGAGAGACTGATGTTTGAAGAAATAGTCGCGGCGTTCGAGCGCGGCGAGGTCATTCCCTATCTTGGTCCTGGCGTGCTGTCGCTCGCGCGGTCGTCGGACTTGCCGGCGTCTCCGGAGGCGCTTGTCTCCTATCTGACAAAAACGGCGACCGTGCCGCACAAGATTCGCAATAATCTAACAGCGGCGGCTCAATATATCGAAAACTTCAAACATCGAAAGACGGTCGTCGCGGCGATGAACAGCGCTTTCTCGGCGCCGACCGAGCCGACCGCGCTGCACGAATGGCTCGCGGCGCGGCCCAAATTGCCGCTGCTGGTTAGCGCATGGTACGATGATCTGCCGCAGAAGGCGTTTGTCGGACGCGATGATTGGGGGCTCGCGCAGGGAATCAGCCAAGCCGAGCATTTTGGCGAATGGGTGCATTATTTTCGTCCCGACGGCGCGATCGTTCCGGGCAAAAGAACGACACGCGACAGCACCGGCGCAAAGGCGCCAGCAGAGGCGCCGCAAGACACTCTCGCGTGGAAGACTCTGCTGTACCAGCCGCTCGGATCAATCACGCCGGCGGCGAATTACATTGTGTCGGACTCCGACTATGTCGAGATTCTGACAGAAATCGACATTCAGACGCCGATCCCCGAGGTTGTGCAGATGGTCCGCCGCGGCCGAAACTTCCTGTTTGTCGGTTGTCGCTTCGCCACTCAAGTCGAACGCGGCTTCGCGCGCCAGATCATGAAGCGCTCGTCCGATCGCCACTGGGCGGTGATCGAGGGACCGCTCAGCAAGAATGAAACGAAGTTCCTGGCCGAACAAAATATCGTCCGGATCGACGCATCTCTAGCCGAGTTTGTCGGCGAGTTGACCGGCGCCAACGTCGAAGCGGCGCTAGTCTGAGCGGCTGCGTTGAGAGGGAGAAGACATGCTGGCCGATATTCCCGTAGTGTTCAAATATCATGTGTTCACTTGCTTTCAGCAGCGGCCCGCCGGACATCCACGTGGAAGCTGCATGGGGGCGGGAGCGAAGCCCTTATGGGAGCGGTTGCAAGGACGCCTCACGGCGACGCCGAATCCAGATGTCTCGGTGACCGCGACCGGGTGCCTTGGTTTTTGCCGCGCCGGACCGCTCATGGTGGTCTACCCCGAAGGCGTTTGGTATGTGCCGCGCACGCAAGAAGACATAGACGAAATCTTACAATCTCACTTCGTCGAAGGAAATCCGGTGGAGCGCCTGATCATCGTTCCGACTCCCTAATCGCGAGTGAGCGCAACCTTTGGACCCCGGATGCGCCGCATGCGCTTCCGGGGTTTTTTGCTTTTCGATGGCGGCCCGCGCCATCGAAAGAAATTTTAACGGCGACCTAGAAGCACGTCGACTTTTCGACGCACGAATTCGATGGTCAATGGCTTGATCAATACGCCATCGGCGCCGTCCGCCAGACATTGCTTGCCGAAACCATCCGTCGAAGAATCGACAATGACCAAAAGCTTCGTGTCCGGAAGGCGATCGGCGATCTCCTTCAACAATCCGTACCCGCGTTCGCGCACCAGCGCCTCGGATAGAATAATCAGGTCCGGAGGCCAATCTCGAGCTTTGTCGTAAGCCCATTCGAGACTCGGCGCTTCATGCGTTTCGTTTTCGTCGTGAAGCATGAACTGAACCGCCGCGCGAATGATCTCGTTCTCGTCGACAACGAAGATACGTTTATTGTCGACCGCCTTGGATGTTTCGACGCCGATCTGCATGTCGCCCTCGCTAGCAATTGTGCGTGCAAAAGAAGCAAACCCCATGCCCCTCGTCGAACGTCTCAATGGTTCGTTCGATTCCACGCATCCATGTCGGCTTTGAAACAGCCAACAAGAAGCAATTTATATCTATATATATCAACTGGTTGGAACGCGCGCCGCAGCTGGCACGCGCCTTGCGATAAAGGGCTCGCAAGGCGGCAGGCCGCGGAAACTCTCTCCTCACGAAGAGAACCGCGACCGCGACGCCGGGCTT
>JBAWEN010000621.1:0-3192 GCA_049591215.1 Methylocystis sp.
GGATCGAGGCGCGGCTGATAGGGGTCAAAGGCAGTAATTCAAATTTGCCCGCCGCCTTCCCAAGAACCCTCATCCGACCCGGCTCCGCCGGGCCACCTTCTCCCACAAGTGGGAGAAGGGCGCGCCCCTCCCGCCGAAAACTGTTTCCACCCGCGCCGCAAAGTCGGATAGACACGGGCTCCGAATAGGCTTGAGCCCCAGCGCGCCATGCTCGTCCGCCTTTCCATCCGCGACATCGCCCAAATCGCCGGTGTCCTCGACAACCATTGCCCGTGGTTCCACTTGCGCTAAATGTCACCTGGGAGCCGTGGTCGCTTGATAACGCTTGAAGAACAAAAATTCAGGACAGGCCACGATGATGACGACGAGGCGCGCAGTTGAAAAGTGATACGCCTTATCCCTCCCCGGGTCAGAGATCGCCAAGTCTCGCTAAAATCCGCAATTTGAAAATGGCCGGGTCCTCGCACCGCTATGTGCGTGGGTCGACCGTCATGTTTTACGAATGGCTCGAGCATCTGCGCGCCGGGGCCCTGCCCGATGGGCCGCCGGTATGGATTTGCGGCGACTGCCACATGGGAAACTTGGGTCCGGTGGCCAACGCGGCGGGCCAGATCGAAATTCAAATTCGCGACCTTGACCAAACCGTGATCGGCAATCCCGCGCACGACCTCGTGCGACTTGGGCTCTCTCTCGCTTCCGCGGCTCGTGGATCGGATTTGCCCGGCGTCACCACCGCGAAAATGCTTGAGCGAATGATGGAAGGATACTCAAAAGCCTTTGAGCCAGACTTTCAAGAGGAGATCGACGTCGAACAACCGAAATCTATTCGCTCCGCGATAGGTCAGTCCGTAACAGCGAGCTGGAAAACCCTCGCCAATGAACGGATCGAAGACGCCAAGCCCACCATCCCGCTGGGCAAGCGTTTCTGGCCGGTCTCCGCTCAGGAAAACCAAGAAATATCCAGTCTGTTTGACCAGGAAGAGATGCGCCGAATCGCGACGATGCTCCGATCTCGCGACGACGACTCGTCGGTTGAAGTGATCGATGCGGCTTATTGGGTGAAAGGATGCAGCTCGCTTGGCCGCCTTCGCTACGCCGTGCTTTTGGGACTCGACGCCAAGAACAAAGAAAAGCGAGCCTATTGTTTGATGGATATCAAAGAGGCGATCGACGCCGCGGCGCCTCGGGCCGCTGGCGTTAAGATGCCTTCCGACCAAGCCCAACGCGTGGTCGAGGGCGGGCGCCACCTCTCGCCACACATAGGAAAGCGCATGCTGGCGTCCAAGTTGATGGGGAAATCGATCTTCGTTCGGGAGTTGCTGCCACAGGATTTAAAGCTGAAGATCCCGCAGCTTTCGCGTGACGAGGCCATGCGGATGGCGGAATATTTGGCGGCCGTCGTCGGCAAGGCGCATAGCCGCCAGATGGACGCCGAAACGCGCGAGGGCTGGCAGGCGCAGCTCAGCCGCAACCGCTCCAAAACGCTCGACGCGCCCACATGGCTATGGACGAGCATCGTGGATCTGCTGGCCATTCATGAGTCCGCCTATCTGGAGCATTGCCGCAAATACGCCCTCGAGGAAGAGAACGAGCCGCAACCCGCGGCGGCTTAGGGGGCCCGCGAGCCAAACGAGACGACTTGCGGCGAAAGGGGTTTCCACCCGCGCCGTAAAGTCGGATAAACACGGCTCCCGATTCCGCTTGAGCCCCGGCGCGCCATGCTCGTCCGCCTTTCCATCCGCGACATCGTGCTGATCGACGCGCTCGATCTCGATTTTTCGGGCGGGCTGACGACGCTCACCGGCGAGACTGGCGCTGGAAAGTCGATCCTGCTCGACGCTTTCGTGCTGGCGCTTGGCGGGCGTGGCGACGCCGCGCTGGTGCGCGCGGGACAGCCGCGGGGGGAGGTGCGCGCGTCGTTCGAGACCCGCGCCGATCATCCCGCCAGCCTCAAGGCGCGCGAACTCGGGATCGCCGCGGACGGCGAACTGATCCTGCGCCGTGAACAGACGGCGGACGGGCGCACCCGCGCCTACGTCAACGACACGCCGGTCAGCGCCCAGGCCCTGCGCGCCATCGGCCAGGAACTGGTCGAGATCCACTGCCAGCACGACGAGCGCGCGATGGTCGATCCCGCCGCCCATCGGCAATTGGTCGACGCGCATGGCGGACTGACGCGCCAGGTTGAGGCGCTGCGCGCGCTGCATGGCGCGATGCAGGCGGCGCGGCGGGCGCTCAAGGACGAGGAGGAGCGCCTCGCCAAGGCCAGGGCCGACGCCGACTATTTGCGCCACGCTCACGCCGAGCTGACGGAGCTCGCGCCGGAACCGGGCGAGGAGGAGCGCCTCGCCGAGCGGCGACTCGCGATGCAGCGGGCGGAAAAGGTCGCGGTCGATTTGCGCGACGCGCTCGGCGCCTTCGAGGGCGACCATTCCATCGTGTGGTCGCTGGCGCAGGCGGCGCGCAGGCTGGAGCGGCGCGCGGCGCAGGCTGGCGAGTTGCTCGACCCGCCGCTGCGCGCGCTCTCCAGCGCGCTCGACACGCTCGGGCTCGCCCAGCAATCGCTCGAAGCGGCGCTGGACGCCGCCAATTTCGATCCGAGAGAATTGGAGAACGTCGAGGAGCGGCTGTTCGCGTTGCGCGGCCTTGCCCGAAAGCACCGCATCAGCGTCGACGCCCTGCCCGACCTCGCGCGCCGTATCGCCGAGGGCATAGCGCTGATCGAGGCTGGCGAGGCACGAGTCGCGGCCCTCGCGCGTGAAGCGGAAGACGCTGTTCGCGCCTATAATGTGGCGGCGCAGGAGCTTTCGCACGCGAGGCGCATGGCCGCCAAGAAGCTCGACACGCTGGTCGACGCGGAGCTAAAGCCATTGAAGCTGGAGGGCGCGCATTTCCACACGACAATCGCCAGCGATCCGGAATCGGGCGGGCCGGAGGGCATCGACCGGGTGGAGTTCTGGGTCCAAACCAACCCGGGATCGCGCCCGGGGCCGCTGACCAAGGTCGCCTCGGGCGGCGAACTCGCGCGATTTCTGCTGGCGCTGAAGGTCGTGCTGGCGGACCGCGGCTCGGCCCCGACGCTGGTCTTCGATGAGATCGACACGGGCGTCGGCGGCGCGGTCGCCGATGCGATCGGCCAACGCCTCGCCCGCCTCGCCGCGCGGGTGCAAGTGCTCGCGGTGACCCATGCGC
>JBAWEN010000622.1:0-4369 GCA_049591215.1 Methylocystis sp.
AAGTTGCCATCGCGATCAAATCGCTCAACCGAATGCGAAGACTCGGGCAAGCCAATTTCTTCCGCGTTGCGTAAACGATTCCACGACGGCGCCGTCACGTCTTTCGAAGACTCCGTGCAACAAGGCCGCCGACTGGAGCGAAGGCTGCGACCGCCGCGCAGCCGATCAGAAAGATCAAATTTTTCGAATCCGAGAGTTAAGGCGCTCCGCCCGCTCCGCGAACGTCGAGAATTGGCGCATTGCCGCCGCGGGAGGAATGGCTACGGCTTATCTATATGTAGTGGATGTCTGCGTTAACCGGATAGGCACGGATCGTTCCATGGCGGCCTGGATATCCGGGTCAGTTTTCTCGTCCCTCAAATGCTTGGATCATGGTAATTTGGGTTTGGACTACGCTGGAGTGCACGATGAGGTGCCTTTTCGTCTCCGACCTGCATTATTCGCTTCCTCAATTTGATTGGCTGCTGCAGGTGGCCGACAAATACGACCTCGTCATTTTCGCAGGGGACGCGCTGGATGTCGGATCGCTTGTCGACTTCAGGGCGCAAACGCTCGTCGTCCGTAAATATCTCCAGCGCCTTGCTGGCATGACGCGGCTCGTCTTCTGCTCTGGCAACCATGACCTCGATTCTCGCACCGATGCGGGCGAAAAAGTGGCTCGCTGGATCGACGATATCCGAAAACTCAACATCGCCTGCGACGAGGACTGCCTCGTGATCGAAGATTCGCTATTTTCGATATTTCCTTGGTGGGACGGGCCAATGGTTCGCGAGCGATTGATCGCGCAACTCGAGGCTGATTCACGCCGCCGGGAAGGTCGGAACTGGGTTTGGGTGCATCACGCGCCGGCCCGCGATTCGCCTACAAGCTGGTCAGGCAAGCAATCTCTGGGCGACACAGACCTGTTGCAGTGGATCGCCCAATACAACCCCGACTTGGTCGTATCCGGTCATATCCATCAGTCGCCCTTTGTGAAGGACGGCTCTTGGGCCGATTTGATTGGCGAGACATGGGTGTTCAACGCCGGACATCAGTTCGGGGCGCCGCCGGCTTATATTGTCCTCGACACCAGGGTCAGAGAAGCCGTCTGGGTCTCGGCCATGGGGGCGCAGTTGGTGCAACTTGATGCGCCGCTGCGGCGGCCTATCCCAGCCCTGCGAGCGTTGCCGGAATGGTTCGACGCCTCGGTGTCGGCTCCCGACACTCCAACGCGAAAAACCGCTCACCCCTGATGGAGAAAGCCTTGATCGAAGGCTCCTATAGAAGTTAGAGAGCTGTTATGCGCGCGTGGCCGTTTGGCTGTATGAATTTTTCCGATGTTTACGCGCTTTTCTCCCCTTCTGGTTCAAGCAAGGCCGGGGTCGCGATCAGAACCGGGGTGGAAGTCTCGTTCTTGTTGATGGATAAGCGTTTCCAGCACCTCGCCCACCATTTCGAGGTGATTGCCGTATCCGGAGAACTGGCGTTTTAAATCGACCAGATAGGTCGTCGCGCCGTTAAGACGGTTCGCGAGCAGGCGTGCAACAAGCCATGACAACTCTGGATGGGAGCTGAAGAACTCGGCCCCATCCTTGACGACATGAACCTTAACGTCACCCAAGGCCCGTGCTGTCGCGGTGTGCGGAGCGTCGAGCAGCACCGACATTTCGCCGACCAGCGAGCCAGGTTCATCCAGGACTGTGATCTGGGTGTCTCCCCGGAGCACCTCGATGCGTCCCTGCGCGAGAATATACACGCGGCCAGTCCTCTGTCCCTCGACAAGGAGAACTGTTCCGTCAGTCACTTGCTCCAAGGGGATATCGCCGCAGTGCTCAAGAATTGCGCGCATCAGCCTTCCTTTTCCACGCCACGAACAAGCTTCCCGCCGACGTCAAAACAGGCGCTTTCGCGGCGCTCTTGTCAAACTCAGCGCTCTAGTTAACTTCGTTGGGCCAATCGGGGGTCTCGTCGCCATCCTCTGAGCAATTGCCTTGCCACCGCATGGCATCCATATGGGTTCTGGAGGCTCTTATGTGAAGGAGCCGTCACTTCGTGCCCAGACTGAAAGTATGAATAAAGTTGAACATCTCTAATGCGGCACGTTGTCGAAATATACGATTCATAAAGTCGGTGTAAAATCGTGTTTTTCAGTGTATTTTCGGGCGCTTGACAGGGCAGCCGGCGATGTGCATACTATTTATGCTTGGTTGGTTGACGCGGCAGGCTGCGACGCTCGCCACCAATACACTGTAATGCTTCGAGGCGCGCTGCGGCGTCCTTTGCGATTCTTGAGGGAGGTTCATGACTTAAACTGGGCTGCTGTTGCCCTAAAACCCAACAGCCCGCGACGGCTCACTTGTCGCGGCGATCATCGAAAACAGGGCGAGCACTCGCACTGAGCGATGCTGTTCGTTGTCTTCATCGTGCCTCGCAATCGTCAAGTTCAAAAATGCCGGCGTCATGGGCGGCGGTCGAAGACGCACGCCCGGGCGCGATCAAGGGAGATTCCCATGCTCGGCAAACAAGCCAAAATCGTGTCGCCAGACACGCTGCGGCGCATGCTCGATTATACTGGTCAAACCCGTCAACCAAAGCGCGATGCCGTCATCGTGTTGCTGTCGGTGAAAGCGGGCCTCAGCTGGACTTTGCGGATTTCAAGCCGCGTAGCAAAGCGCTTCGGTGAGTCTTTCCATGAGGGCGAATGGAATTTTCACACTGTCCGGCGGATGCCGAGACATTGAAAAACTCGGCGCGCTCCAGAATATCCTTCGAACGGCGGCGATGGCGTCGCTGAAGGAAGGTTCGCGTTTATCATACCATGCGGCGGTTCTGGGGCGAAGGCGGGGGGCGATTTTGGGGTCTGCTGCCCACAGCGTTACCAGCGAAAAGAATCCGAATATCGCTGGCGTTGTTCGCGCGATGGCGAGGTCGGACCATTGACGCTGCGTTTCGACGCCGAGGTGCGCGCGGCTCTCCTGGAACGTCGTTTCGACGGACCAACGGCTCACGAACCATGCGAGAATCGCGACCGGCGTCGCATCGAGGTCCGTGCACAGAAATGCTTGCGGATCGCGGACTCCCGTGGGATCGCGCACGAGCACCCAGCGGATCGGCGCGGGTGGCAATCCGCAATGATACCAGACCGCCGTTCCGGTCACGATTTCGAGGATGCATCGTTTATCGCCATACCAATATGGCATCGACAGTCGGGTCCAACGCGTCTTCTTGTCTTCGAGTCGCATGGAGAGCTTTGGTAATCGACGACCCTTCTTGGGCGGTCGTCCGTTCTGACCGGCGCGGCGTTTTGGCGCCGGCTCGAACAGACTGGCGTCGAGCCGCAACCTTGTGACGAAACAGACATGGCGGCGAACCGCGGCAATCAGATCGAGGGCCGCGAAGCTGGAGTCCGCGACGACGACAATTTTGCGCTTCGGCAACCATCGCCGCACTTGAAGAATAGCTTGGCGCGCCCAATCGGTCAGCTTCTTGTGATGGCGCCCGCGCGCGGTGTTGTAACGTTCGGAGGGCGCCAGAATAGTCAGGAAGGGCAACGCCCAGCGCCGTCGCGTCCATGGGACCGGAACCATGACCATCGCCGCGAGCCAACGCAGGCCGCTCGTCTTGACGAAATGACCGTGTGAGGAGCGCACGGGGTCGCGATAGATCCCGCGCGCGGCGATCTTGTGGCCCCAGCGACGCTCGATCGTGTCATCGATTCCGATCACGACTGGCCCGACTGGTAAAAACCCGTCGAGGATCATCGACAGCAGCGGGCGGGCGATGGCGCGACTGTTCCATCGCGCCCGGTTGAGCACATAATGGTAAAGTGAAAAGTCGCGGGTCGCGCCAAGGCCCATGACACGCAGAGCGGCGCTCACCATGCGCTTTCCGGGCGCGAGCACCATGCCGGTGACGAGCGCCAGCACATGTTCCCAAACCGAGGCCGAAACGAAGCTCCGGAAAGGCGTCATCAGCGGAGTGATAATTGGCGGCAGCATCGGCGCCACGGAGGATGAAGGAGAAGAGCGATATTGGGTCATCGCAACGGTAGAATCGAGTCGCGGCGAATTGTCCTTGATTTTTTTTCAAACTCAGGTTGCGGCATTTTGAATCGGGATCGCCGCAAGCCTTGACGAAGACAGTTGCGCGACGATCCATCAGAATGGCGCAATGACGATGAACGACGGCGACATCATTGGGTTCGTCGAAAACTTCAAATTCGACGCAGGTCCCGTGGCTGTGGAGCGGCGCAATCGCGGCTTCACGCCGATCCATGCCGCAACAGGCCTCCCGATCGCTCGCCCGCGCCCTATCGGACGAGACGATCTCGTCGACATCCTCTATTGGTCGCTATGGAGGAAACGATAAGTTCCGTTCGGCCCCTTTGGAC
>JBAWEN010000623.1:0-1683 GCA_049591215.1 Methylocystis sp.
ATGTGGCTGAAGCGCCACAAGAACGTGCATTTCCACTTCACCCCGACGCACGCCTCCTGGCTCAACCAGGTCGAAATCTGGTTCTCGATCCTCGCCGCTCAATCGCTCGACGGAGCCTCGTTCCAAAGTGTTCCAGAACTCATTGCCCATATCGAGGATTTCATCGCCGACTACAACGAAACCGCCAAGCCCTTCGTCTGGACAAAAAGCGAAGTCCACCAAAAGCGCCTCAAACCGTGTTTCGCCGACTAATGATTCCGGGTACTAGATGCCCCCCGACGGGCGCAAGTGAAGAGGAGCCATCCCGATGCTTACATCCGCGATGCCGCGCCGCCTGCTTCTCGCCTTCATCACCCTTGCCGTGATTGGCGCTCTCGCCGCCGAAGGCTCCGCGATCGCCGCCGTGTCTCCGTCCAACGTCAGCCTGGCCGCCCAATGAACAAGCGCTTCACCCAAACGTATCCCTCGACCGCGCCATCCCCGTCATCGCCGCTTGATGGCGACGCAGGTGATATCGTCGGCCTGCTCCTCTTCCTGAGCGAAGACGTCGACGACGGCGAACAACCGCGTAACGAGTTCGGACATCGTGCATTGTCGGCTCCCCAGCAGCGTTTCGAGGAGGAGAGGTTCGCCGAATTCTTGCTGCGAGAGATTAACGGCTTCGGTGACGCCATCGGTGAACAAGACGAGGCTATCCCCGGGATCGAGCTGGATTTTGGAGGCCGCGGCGGGCAGGTTCTCATAGAGGGCGAGCGGCAGACCGGTGGCGTCGAGCCTTCGGAACTCGCCCGACGCGAGGATATGTACCGGCGCGTTATGGCCGCAATTGCAGTATTCGAGCGCGCCGCTGCGTAAATCCAGCACGCCATAGAAGGCGGTGGCGAACATTGACGCCGCGTTGTCGCGGCACAGCAGGCTGTTCGCTCGCGCGATCGCTGAGGCCGCGTCCGCTTCCTCGCGGGCGGCGGCGCGCAAGACGGTCACCACCACGGCCATGAACAGGCTGGCTGGCGTTCCCTTGCCGCAAACATCGCCGATGACCAGCGCGAGCCGATCGGCGTCCAGCATGAAGTAATCATAGAAATCGCCGCCAACCTCGCGAGCGGGCCGCATCCTGGCTCGAATTTCGAACTCGCCACCCGTCATATTCACGGCCGATTCCTTCGGGAGGAAGGACTTCTGGATCATGGCGGCGGCGGCCATTTCGTCCTGTTGCCGGCGCTTGCCAAGGATTTGGCCGGCGAAGCGGCGAAAGGCTCCGGCGAATTCAGCCAGCCGCGGAGACGGCGCCGCCAGGTCGCCCAGGATAGCTTCATCGAACTCTCGCTTTTCGAGAGCCGCCAAGGCGTTCGTGTAAAGCGCGACGGCCTTGTTCACCGAATCGATCTGCTGGCCCAATTGGCGTACGACCGACATCAGCAATTCCGGAGATTTGCGACCTAGCTCCAGCAGCGGCGCGCGGCCGATCCGAAACACGCGCGCGGCGCCGACCGCCTTGACGCTGGCCGTGCGCTCGAGATCGGCGAAGGCGCCAATCTCGCCGACGAGGCGCGGCCCTTCGAGCGTCGCGAGCGACACCGGACCATAGGGCGTCTCGGCGTAGACGAGCACCGAACCGCTTTCCAAAAAATACGCGGCGTCGCTGATTTCCCCTTGCCGCATCAATATGTCGCCAGGGCGCAG
>JBAWEN010000624.1:0-3338 GCA_049591215.1 Methylocystis sp.
CCAGCGAATAGCCGTACAGCGTCCAGAGCACGCCGACCAGCGCCACGATGGTGAAGACCTGCGTTAGGATCGACGCCATGTTCTTGCTGCGCACGAGGCCGCCATAGAACAGCGCGAGTCCGGGAATGGACATCATCAGCACCAGCGCGCTGGAGGTCAGCATCCATGCGGTGTCGCCGGGATTGGGAACCGGCGCGTTGCCCGCCAAAGCGGGAGAGGCAGCTACGAGCGCGGCGGACAGAAGCGCGGCTTTATTCAGTCCGAGGGGCAGACGGAGACTCATCTTTTGCTCCTGATAGCGATGGGGAGAGAGGGTCAAAGCGCTTCGGCGTCGATTTCGCCGGTGCGAATTCGAATGGCTCGTTCAATTGGCGTGACGAAGATCTTTCCGTCTCCGATCTGCCCGGTGCGCGTGGCGCTCTGGATGACTTCGGTCGCCCTCGCCACAGCTTCGGCCGCCACTGCGACCTCGACCTTTATCTTGGGGAGAAAGTTCACGGCGTATTCGGCGCCGCGATAAATTTCCGTATGGCCTTTCTGTCGGCCATAGCCCTTTACTTCCGTCACGGTCAGCCCATTTACGCCGATCGCAGTCAACGCGTCCCGGACGTCCTCCAGCTTGAACGGCTTTATGATCGCGATGATGAGTTTCATCTGCCTGTCCTGTTGTAGCCCCGGGGCCAGCATTTATTCTTTGGTCAAGGGATGTCTGGGTCGCGAGCTGGGCTCCGTGCGGCGGGTTTGCACCTGGGGCATTAGTGGAAATGAGGCCGAAATAAGCAAGTTTAAGATATCACCATCTGCATAGTTTTTAGGCTTTTTTGCCAAAAGCGAATTTCCTTTGAGCTCGGCGGGAAGCCGCAAGCTGTTCGCATCTAACGGAATTGACAAGGAATCTAATTCACGGGCGCGCGCCTTTGCTCCCACCTGCTCGACAATCGCGCGGTAGTCTGCCCAAGCGCCTGTCAAAATCGCGTTGGCGCATTGGCGGATTGCTCGGCCGGGTCCCCTTCTCGAGGCCCAACTGGCGCCGGCCGACGGCGGCAGCGCCAGACGACGCAGATCGTTGGATTACACGAGATTTCCTTCATGCCAAGCGGCGCCGATGAACTCTAGGCATGCTGGTCCTGGCGCCAATCGACCTGCCCTCCTTCGCAGGCGGATGATCTCGCCAGGAGCCCGCTAGAGCCGTCGGAGGGAGTTAATCAGAATTTGATCCGGCCGTCATGAACAGGGTCGAATCGACCGTCACCCGCCTATTTTTCAGGCACTTCTGGGAAATTTCCGTATGGAATCCTTATGCGACGATGATGCAGTCATCATGGAGCGAACTCGTCGGACGGAACCGACCGGAAGGCGCCCCTCCGGCGCCGACAGAGGAGGGAGAGATTCTCCCTGAGTGCCAGATTGACCAACGCACGTATTTACGTCGGAGCAAAGCGGGTTTTGGTCGTCGATCTCGACCTGGAGACGGCGGGAGACCTGCGGGACGCATTCGGTCGGGAGGGCTGTGAACTTCGTCACGCCAGCTCCTGCTCCGAAGCGATCGCTTTAGCCGAATCCTGGGATCCGTGCCTGATCCTGCTCGACGTCAGCGTTTCGGAGCTCGCCGGCCTGGGTTTCGTTGATAGATTTCGAGCTCATTCCAGTGCGGCGATCATCGTTCTATCCGCGCGCGAAGGGGAATCCGAGACAGCCCCCGGTTTCGATCACGGCGCGGACGACTTCCTCCACAAGCCCTTCAAATTAGACGAACTCTTGGCGTGCGCACGGTCTGCTCTGCGAATCCGATCGGCCAAGCAGCCGTCCGCCCGGGCCCATGCGTTGGGCTCCCTGACGATCGACGAAGGCATCGGAGCCGTCGAGTGGCGCGGACAGCCGGTACGCTGCTCTCCCAAAGAGCTTCTGACGCTGCAATGCTTGGCGAACGCCAACGGCCGCGTCCTTTCTAACCACGAGCTCATCAATAGGGTATGGGGCCCGGGCAGTCCGCAGCGCGCGTATCATTTACGGGTCTTCATCGGGCGATTGCGCGCCAAGATCGAAGACGACCCCCGAACTCCGAAACTCCTTCTGACCGAGCGAGGCTTGGGGCACCGTTTGGCGCGGGACTTACCTGCCAGCGCGGAGCCGTAGGCGCGGGATCGAGTCCCGAAGCCGAACTCGCGCTTTCGCACCCTCTGGCGTGTCGGTTTGACGTCTCGAGCTCAGCGAGACGCCACCCACCAATTCCGAAAGTGTCGACCTCAGCCAAGATGCCAGCGAGGTCTATTTCGCCTAGTTTTAGAGCAACTGCATATATAACGGCCTTTTGATACTAGATCTTTATATACAGATATTTATATACAGATCTTTATATCGATAAACAAAAACATAATGGATAGGCAAGTGTGTCTATGATATCCGTTTTCTTGAGCCTCGCAGGCAATGTTCGTTGGTCTACGCTGGCGGAAGCGAGGTAGAAAGGCCCGAAACGCGCGGTGCCTCGTCGGGTCCTCAGAGATACATGCGAAGGAGAGATGTCGAGATGAGGAACGGCAGCAAGCTTTTGCGCATCATTATTCTATTGAGTTCAGGAATTCTTCCTCTTTACATGGCTAGTGCGAGCGCCTCATCTTTTATCGATGATCCGTTTGGCCGCTTTGATCGTCAAGAGCGTGAAAAGAAGGCGGCGAACCCCCACGGCGGCACTAGCACGGCGAAAGGTTGTTTCGTCTCCTACAGTCAAATCGAAGTCGTGAAAGGCATCCGTCACTGGAAGCCTGACTGCTAGTTCGAACGAACCGCAAGTCGATGCGCGGCTGGGGCAGGTCGTTTGCCGGGTTTACCGCTTGATCGTGAGCCTTTCTGGAGTCTGTGGGCTCGTTATGCTCGCCGATTGGGGCGATCTAGAGATACGAACCGAGAATGAAAGACGAGTGCGGCAAAGGTCGGGAAATCATCGGTAGATACAGAGGCGGGGAGTCAGTCTCTGATCTAGCGAGGATGTTTAATGTTTCTCCGCAGCGGATATATCAGATAATCTCCAGAGAGACGACCCAAGAAGCTAGATCTAAATTGCCGGCTGGCGTTCTTTCGGCGCGAACTATGATGGCTCTTCTGAATAATACGGTCGTTCCCGTCAAAATTACAGAAATTGTCCCCGAGTGGGTGGTCAAGAACTTTGATAGATATGACCTTAGAGCGATTAGAAACCTCGGTGAAAATGGCCAAAAGGAAGTTATTTCTTGGGTAGAGTCGTGCGGTTTGAAATTGCGCGACAGAGCTATCGTATGGTCGAGATCAACTAGGCAATAGGCTCTTATTTATAGCTTATGATGTTCGCCGTAGCGAGGATT
>JBAWEN010000625.1:0-1641 GCA_049591215.1 Methylocystis sp.
GCGCATGGCGGCGTGATCGCCAAGCGCTGGTGCGCGGCCTGCCATGTGGTCGCGCCGGATCAGCGCTCGGCTAACGCCGACGCGCCGCCCTTCGCCGACATCGCGCGACGCCTGCCCGACAACAAGGCGATCGCCGCCTTCCTGACCGATCCGCATCCCAAAATGCCCGACATGAGCCTGACGCGACGGGAAATCGACGACATCGTGGCCTATATTCGCGGTCTCGATCCGACTCCCGCTCCTGTTCCCGCCGGGCCCGGCGGCGTCGACGTCGAGCGGCCCAAAAAGGGCTGACGGTTCGAGGCGCGCCCTAGCGGCCTATTTTGCGTGGAGTTCGATGGTCTACTCGGTCAAGGAGGCTTTTTTAACCCTGCAGGGCGAAGGGCGTCACGCGGGACGCGCGGCCGTGTTCTGTCGCTTCTCCGGCTGCAACCTATGGACCGGACGCGAGGAGGATCGCCCGCGCGCGGTCTGCGGCTTTTGTGACACCGACTTTGTCGGCGTGGATGGGGAGAACGGCGGCAAATTCGCCAACGCCGAGGAACTCTCGGCTCTGCTGGCGCGGCTCTGGGGGCCGGCGCGCGACCAACGTTTCGTCGTGCTGACTGGTGGCGAACCGACGCTCCAGATCGACGAGGCGCTGATCGCCGCGCTGCATGGCCAGGGTTTCGAGATCGCCGTCGAGACCAATGGAACGCTGCCCGTTCCAGCTTCGATCGACTGGATTTGCGTCTCGCCCAAGGCCGGCGCGCCGCTGCGCCAGACCCGGGGCCAGGAGCTGAAACTGGTGTTCCCGCAGCCGGGGGCGGAGCCAGAGGCTTTCGAGGGTCTCGACTTCGCGCATTTCCTGTTGCAGCCCATGGACGGGCCGGAGATTCTGCGCAATAGGGAGGCGGCGATCGACTATTGCCTGCGCCATCCGCGCTGGCGCCTGTCGTTGCAGACGCACAAGATCATCGGGGTGAAGTAGACGTGGCGAGTTTCGAGGTTTTCCGGGAGTTTTATTTCGAGGCGGCGCATGCGCTGTACGACCCGGAGCATCCAACCGGCGGCAAATACCGCAATCTGCATGGGCACTCCTTCCGCGTGCGGGTGACGCTGCGCGGCGAGCGGAGCCAGGATGAGCAGTGGGTGATGGACCTCGGCAAGCTCGGCCGCCGCCTCGCGGAGCTGCGCGAAAAGCTCGATCACAGTTTCCTCAACGACCTCGATGGGCTGGGCAAGCCGACGCTGGAGAATCTCTGTCTTTATATATGGGCCGATCTTTCGCCCTTCGCGCCGGGCCTTCGCGAGGTCGGCGTGTTCCGCGACAGCTGTTTCGAGGGCTGCGTCTATCGGGGGGATTAAGGGCGTTTTCGCGATGCGGCGCGGCGCCCAACGTCACCGCCGCAGCAGGCGTTGCAAATAATCGAGTTCTTCCGCCGGGCGCTCGGGCTGGCCGAGTCGGCGGCGGACCTCGTCCTGCACGCGGCGGGCGCGTTGCGCCGGCGGCAGGCCCAGCGGGTCGTAACGGGAATGGGAGTCGTGTTGGCCGTGGCCGCCCATATCGCGGCCGAGCGGATCGCGATCCGCGCCCTTGCCCTTGGAACTCGGCTGGCCGCGTTCGTCTTGCCCGCTCTCTTCGCCCGCGCCGCCTTCCTG
>JBAWEN010000626.1:0-1851 GCA_049591215.1 Methylocystis sp.
GCGCCTGGCGCCGGCGACGCGGCGAAACTCACCGTGTCCTTGTGGCTGGCTCGCGATCCGCGCGTCATTTCCGACCCTATTCCCTCCAAAAACTTCGAGACCGCCTGATGACGTTAGAGCCGCGGCACCCGCTTTCCCCGAAGGGCGAATTCGTCATCAGTTACGAATTCTTCCCGCCCAAGTCGCCGCAAATGGAAACCCAGCTTTGGGAGAGCATAAAGCGCCTCGCGCCGTTGCATCCCAAATTCGTTTCGGTGACCTATGGCGCCGGCGGCTCCACGCGCGAGCGCACGCACGCCATCGTCGCGCGCATCGCCCATGAAACCGATATGAATCCGGCCGCGCATCTCACTTGCGTCTGCGCGACGCGCGAGGAAGTCGACAATGTAATCAGGAGCTATTGGGACATCGGCGTGCGCCACATCGTCGCTTTGCGCGGCGATCCGCCGGGCGGCGTCGGCACGCCCTTCATGCCGCTTCCGCTCGGCTATCCCTCGTCGAGCCATCTCGTGCGCGGCATCCGCGCGATCGGCGATTTCGAGATTTCGGTCTCGACCTATCCCGAAGGCCATCCCGAAAGCTCTTCCATCGACAGCGACATCGACGCCTTGAAGTCGAAGATCGACGCCGGCGCGACGCGGGCGATCACCCAATTCTTCTTCGACAACGATATCTATTTGCGCTTTCTGGAGAAGGCGCGGGCGCGCGGAATAACCATTCCGATCGTGCCGGGCATCATGCCGATACGCAATTTCAAACAGGTCGCGGGCTTCGCCGGCAAGGCCGGCGCCAGCGTGCCGCAATGGCTCGCCGACCGTTTCGACGGGTTGGAGAACGATCCCGAAACCCATGCGCTCATGGCGGCGACGACCACCGCCGAGCAGGTGATGGATCTCGTCAAATCCGGCGTGAACGAGTTTCACTTCTACACCAACAACCGCGCCGATCTTGTGTTCGGCATCTGCCATTTGCTGGGCGTGCGCCCGATCCGCGAGAAAGCGACAGCATGACTTTCGATAGAAACCACGGCCCCAAGATTCTCGCGACCCTCGACGAGCTGGCGCGCGAAAAAATTCTGATCCTCGACGGCGCCATGGGCACGATGATCCAGCGCCATCAGTTCACGGAAAGCGATTTCCGCGGCGAGCGCTTCAAGAGTCACGCCAAGGATTTGCGCGGCAATAACGATCTACTGACGCTGACCCAGCCTACGGCGATCAAGGATATTCATATCCAATATCTTGAAGCCGGCGCCGACATTATCGAAACGAACACCTTCTCATCCACGACCATCGCCCAGGCCGATTACGGGCTGGAAAGCTTGGCTTACGAGCTTAACCATGAGGGCGCGCGGCTCGCGCGAGAGGCCTGCGACGAGGTTGAAAAAAAGACAGGCGTTAAGCGCTTCGTCGCGGGGTCGATCGGACCGACCAACCGCACCGCGTCGATCTCGCCGGATGTCTCCAATCCCGGCTTTCGCGCCGTCGGGTTCGACGATTTGCGCATCGCCTATCACGAGGCGGCGCTCGGCCTCATCAACGGCGGAGCCGACATTCTGCTGGTCGAGACGATCTTCGACACGTTGAACGCCAAGGCGGCGCTTTACGCGCTGGAAGACGCCTTCGATGAAGTCGGCACGGTGTTCCCGATCATGATCTCCGGCACGATCACGGATCTTTCCGGCCGCACGCTGTCGGGCCAGACGCCGCAAGCTTTTTGGAACTCGCTCGCCCACGCCAAGCCCTTCTCGATCGGCTTCAACTGCGCGCTCGGCGCGCGCGAGATGCGCCAGCACATCGCCGAAATCGGCCGCGTCGCCAATACGCGCGTCTGCGCCTTCCCCAACGCCGG
>JBAWEN010000627.1:0-2588 GCA_049591215.1 Methylocystis sp.
CGCGCCGGCGCGAGCGTATTTATCGCGCGAAAGGCCGCTCGCGAAGGTTAGGGTGAAAGCGCCTATCTCGCCGAATGTCAGTTGAAGGCCGGCCTTGCAAATTTTATCGCGCCAATGGCCGGTTAAAACCGCGAAGGGACCGATGTACAGCTTTTCCGCCGCGAAAGCCGCGAACGAAAAATTGTCCACTACGGCGTAACCTGGCTTTATCTCGATGAGAGATCTGTGAAATACGTCTGAATAAAAGCCTCTTGCAAGAAGCATTGTTTGGGAACTCGGCGCGGCGTCCAATTCCCATATGGTTCCAAGACCAGCGGCGCCGCCGGGGCGCCTGTTGTCCTGATCCAGTCTCCAAATTCGGGCTTGCGCCAACGCGCCGAACCATCCCTGAAATTTGACGGCGTCGACGACGGTTTGATATCCAAACATCGTGTTTAGGCTCGGCTTTCGACCGATAATACTAATTTGATCACTCGCCGAGAATGGCGGCCCGATAAAATCCGCGGTCGCGAGTTCCGCCGTCGGGCGCGCGGGCCGTGAGTCGACGGGCCTCTCGCGAAGGCCGATGCGGTCGAATGGCATCGAATCCGCGGGCGCGGCCGCTTCTGCGGCGTTCGCGCGCGGATCGAATCGACGGTCTTCCAAGGCGAGCGGAAAAATCTCGACTTGAGGGTCGATTGTCTTGCGCAGCGGCGACGTGGCGAAATCGTCCATCGCGGAAAGCTCTTCGGCGAGGGCGGCGGCGTTCGTGGCGCAGGCGCCAAACGTCAGCAGGCCAAACAGCACCCTCCTCATGGACGTTACTCGCAGTGAACGCTCACGCACGAAAACAAATTGAAACGCCGCCTTCGCGACCAATCGGGGCGAGGGATCGGCTGGTCCGCTAAAGCAAGTTCCGCTAGAGCTGACGGACTCATCCGAACGGACGCGCGCGAAAAGTGGGAAGCGCGGGCAGTGTTTCGCGAGCGATAGCGCGGGCTATCCTCGCGGCGAGGGTAGCGCGCTCGCGGTAAATTTTCCCATAATACCACCCCTCGCTGATAGCATCTTTTAAAGATGTGGTGCACAATTGATCGAGACGACCATGCCGAATTCCTCCGGTGATTCGAATGGCGACGCTCTCCGGCGAGGAGTCGGCCCGCTCCTAGTGTGGCTGCGTCGCTTCAAGCTTGACAACTATGCCACACCGCCACAGATTTGGGCTGCAAGAGCGGGGCTATCGAATGCAGTTAACGCGATGAAATCACCTTTTACATAATTGTCTACCTAACCTGGGAGCGTCACGTATGAAATTTTATTATAATAGCCTCTATTTTCGGATTCGTTCTGAAGGCAAGGAGTTTTATTTAACTGCCATGCTTAAGTGTAGCCTGGTTTGTTTATTGATGTTGATTCCTTGTTTCTCTTTTGCTGGTGAATTAAATCCTAGCGGTCGGTATAGCTGGAGCGGTTTTTATCTAGGCGGTTTCGTCGGTGGGACCGGAGGGACGAATACTAATACTACAGAGCCTCTAAGACTGGATAATGGTAATTATTGGTTCAGGCCCTTCAATAATTCGTACGGATATGGCGATAACTCCTCATTCATTGGTGGGGGAACCCTAGGTTACAACTGGCAGATTGAAAATTCACCTTTGCTCCTCGGCCTGGAAGGCGAGTATGGCTCCCTATACGAACACGGTAGCGGGACAGATATAAACCAAACGTTTTATGGCGCTCTCGTGAATAACTTTTTGTCCAACAACGGTACGCATAGCACTAATATAGGTGGGTCTTATGGCTATGGCTTGATTGGAGGACGAATTGGATATGCGATGGACCGCGTTCTTTTTTATGTTAAGGCTGGCGCGCTTTTTACCAATATCAAGACGTTTTACGGCAGCAGCAAAACAGAGGACAACATTACACCGCACCCTGAACTCTATACTTCAAGCTCAGATAATATTGTGCGTTATGGATTTGGCGGTGGTATTGAGTATGCGTTACCATTGGAGCAGATCGATAATATCTCTGTAAAGGTAGAATATCTATATCTAGGAACAACCAACACGCAATCGACTTATGGCTATTGCTCGTGTCACTTTTTATGGGCGACAACTGATGTAATCGGTGGTGTTCACACTGTTAAATTGGGTGTTAATTATAAATTTTGGGGGTTGTCTCCCTAACGCAAGCTGGTGATCACTGAAAGACTGACGATTACAGAACATCGCCATGGCCATTCGCTACGGTAAACGTCTGCGGGCGATAGTCATTACAACGGTGACGCAAAACGACGCCACCAATCAAACAACTTGCTTCGCGCGGCGCCATCAGATCGACGGGAGAGCCAACAGCCGGGCGCTCGCGGCCCGTCGTTCGACCTTTTTGCTATCGCTCGCGGAGCACCTGCATCATAATCCCCTCGAAGCCCAATCGCCGCCGCCATGACGAACCTGCTTGCGTTCGCCCGGCCGAATCAAATTCGGCTGATTCGGAAATCCCGTTCGTGAGTCTGCCTCGGTTAGGGATGGTGTAATACGTTTTGCGCTTGATCGGCTCGTTCAGGCCCAACGCCCCAAGCCCCTCACCGTACCTCTCCCCGCGAG
>JBAWEN010000628.1:0-5023 GCA_049591215.1 Methylocystis sp.
AAGCTGAGTGAGCCGGCCTTTCTGTGCCTGCGTCTCGACGATCGCCAAAGTGTCGGGGCGAACCAGCACGCGCAACTCCTGTCCCTCGGGACTCGTCAAATGCACGCGCGCCGCGTCGGTCGGATCGTCGCGTAATTGCAGCGCCTTGAGCCGCGCGCCGGGATTGGCGGCGAGCGCGGCCTCCACCTGATCGTCAAGCGACCTTGGCGCGCTCGTTAGAGCGAGATGATCGAAGCCGCGGTCAAAAAAGGCGTCGATTTGCGGCTTGAAGAGATAGACCGCGCCAGAAAGACTAAGCACCACGATAAAGGGCAAACAAAAGAGTCCAGCGTAAAAATGCCAACGCCAGACCAGACGGTAAGCGGCGCCCATGTTGGCCGGCGCCGAAAGCCCCGCGATTGGACGGGTTATAACGCTCATTTTGTTTCCTTTCGGTCGAAGCGGCGCGGCCCCGACATGTCGACGCGGGCGCACCGCGGCGACGCCTTAATGAAAGACAAATAGCTGATTGGCGGTGAACGACCCGCCAGGCGGCGGCGGCACATGAACCGACGCCAATATCTTGTCGACCGCCGAATTTAGCGCGGGATTGGAGGCGTTGATGATCTTGTGCGACACAACCCGGCCGGACGCGCCGATGGTGAAGCGAACGCTTAGATTACCATGGACGCTCGTCTGCTCGGGCGAATGGCGTCTGATTTCAGCGGCGACCTTGCGCGCGTAAGCGTTATGGTCGGCCTTCGACTCCTTGGCTTTCGCCTTACTTTGGGCGTCATGCGCGTCGACCGTGGGGGAAGGCTTATTGCCCGCCGCGGACGGGTCGTCGCTCTCTTTGGCGTAAGCCGCGCCGGTAAACAGCAGCGCGGCGAAAATATAGCCTGTGACGTTCATCTTCACACACTCTCTCTAAATTAATTCCATGCGGGGTTTGTGTTATGGAGACCAGGAGACTTCCACGGCTAACCCGCCGCCGCGTCGCGCGACGAGACCCACCCGAGGCGGATTCATTGAATTCTTAGGGGTTTCGCGAGCGGTCGTTTCAAGCGCATATCGCTGCAAGGCGAGCCGCAAACCAACGAGCCGCGCGGGCGCGACCGCGGCGATCTTCGCCAAAGCCGCATTGGGCGCGGCGATCTCTTCGACGCTCATCACGCGCCACGCGCAATGAGCCGCCAACAGCGCCGCGATGAGCGCCAGTGCTCTCTGATACACGAAGATTTCCGTTGTTTGACTGGTTGCGCTTCTCGATAGCGCGTCAGAACGAAATTCGCGCGACGCCACCCGCCGCCATATGCGTCAAGAGAAAATCGGAGGCGCCCGCGATGACCAACTGCTCGCGAAGCCCGCGGCGAAAAGGCTCGCAACGTCCATGCTCCCGCGACTGGCCGATATGGGAGCGCCGCGGAAAAACGGCGCGCCGCTCTTGGCGACCAAAGCCATGTCGTCCTGCGAGGAAGCAAGCTGGCCGAAGGCGCATGCGACACAATTTTTATGCGGATGCCCTTGCGGCGACGGACCCCTATTAGGGTCCTTGTCAACCTGTGCGCATATGCTAACGGCGCTGTCTGACTTGGACAATGTCGCGCCGTAATCGCGCTTCGCGGGCGATCCTATCGCGAGGGCCAACTGCAAAACTAGCAGGCAAAGCGATACGGTCGCGCCGAGACCCGCCGCTTTCCATCCACGCTTTGCCGCGAACATCGCCATGAGCATAACGGTAATGCTCCGCAATTAGCGATGTCAACGGAAAATAAGCACGTCGCCCTTGAAAACTCTCGCGGCGCGGGTGAGTCTCAAGGAACGGCGTCCAGATCGGCGAGCCAGACGGCGGCCGAGGAATCGCTCGGCGCGCGCCAATCGCCACGCGGCGACAGCGAACCACCGGAACTCACCTTGGGACCGTTCGGCATGGCGCTTCGTTTGAATTGGCTGGTCTCGAAGAAGCGGCGCAAGAACACGCCAAGCCAATGCTTGATCGTGGAAAGATCGTAGGCGACGCGCTGGTCGTCCGGCACCGCGGAAGGCCAGACGCCGTCGCCCACGTCGCGCCATGCGCGAAACGCGAGAAAGGCGATTTTGGACGGCGCGAAGCCGTAGCGCGTCGCATAAAATAGGTTGAAGTCCTGCAAGGCGTAGGGCCCCACGAAATCCTCCGTGCGTTGCGCCGCGGCGCCGTCGCCCGGAACAAGCTCCGGGGAAATCTCCGTGGCCAGAATGTCCTGCAAGACGGAGACCGTCTTCGCGCCAAAGCGCGCGTCGCGCGCGCACCATCTGATGAGATGCTGGATGAGCGTCTTGGGCACGGAGGCGTTGACGTTGTAGTGCGACATCTGATCGCCGACGCCATAGGTGCACCAGCCGAGCGCCAGTTCCGACAGATCGCCGGTGCCAAGCACCAGCGCGTTGTTCTGGTTGGCCAGGCGAAACAGCAGCGACGTGCGCGCGCCCGCCTGCACATTCTCGAAGGTGGCGTCGTAGATCTTCTCGCCTCGCGCGGCCGGATGGCCGATGTCGTCCAGCATTTGCCGGCAAGCGGGCGTGACGTCGATTTCGCGCGCGCTGACGCCCAGCGCCCGCATCAGCTCCCAGGCGTTGGATTTGGTGCGTTGCGTCGTCGCGAAAGCCGGCAGCGTATAGGCTAGAATATTTTGGCGCGAGAGTCCGAGCGCGTCCATCGTCGTCGTCGCGACCAGCAGAGCATGCGTCGAGTCGAGCCCGCCGGAGACACCGATCACGATCTTTTCGATCTTCGACGCGCGCAATCTTTGTCGCAGCCCGTGCGCCTGGATATTGACGGCCTCGAAGCAGAGTTCGGCGAGCCGCGCCTCGTCGTCCGGCACGAAAGGAAAACGCGGCATGGCGCGCAGCAGGCCAAGATCGCCGCGTCGCGGTTCAAGCGCAAAACCGACGCGCCGGAATTGCGTCGCGCCCTGCTCGATGTCGGCGCAATCGCCGAAACTTCCCTGACGCAGGCGCTCGGCGGCAAGCCTCCCTAAGTCGATATCGGTCACGACAAGTTGCGGCTCCTCGGAAAAGCGCGGGGCCTTGGCGAGCGGAACGCCCATTTCGTAGATCAGCGCCTCGCCATCGAAGGCGAGATCGGTTGTCGATTCCCCCTGCCCCGCCGCGGAATAGAGATAGGCGGCAAGGCAACGCGACGAATGGGCGGCGCAAAGCATCTGGCGATGGTCCGATTTGCCGACGATCGCATTGCTGGCGGAAAGATTGAGCAGCACGGTCGCCCCCGCCAGCGCGGCGCGCGTCGATGGCGGGATCGGAACCCAAAGATCCTCGCAAATTTCCGCGTGAATCGCGAAGTTCGGGACATCTTGCGCGACAAGCAGAATATCGGAGCCGAAGGGCGCCGCGCGGCCCGCGACAAGGATCTCCTCATCCGCGATAAAGGCGCCCGAGGCGAAATGGCGGCGCTCATAGAATTCGCGGTAATTGGGCAGGTAGGTTTTCGGCGTCACGGCGAGGATTTGGCCGCGCAAAACGAAGACCGCGCAATTATAGAGCCGCGCGCGATGACGCAGCGGCGCGCCGACGACTATCAAGAGGTTTAGCGCGCGCGAGGCGTCGAGAATGTCCTTCAGCGCGGTCTCGACGCCAGCTAGCAATGCCTCCTGTTGCAACAAATCGTCGATGGCGTAGGCGCTGATCCCCAACTCGGGGAACAGGACCAGCGACGCCCCCCGCTCCACCGCCTCGCGCGCCATCTCGATCGTCCGGGCGGCGTTGCCGCCGGGGTCCGCGACCGTGACCAGCGGAGCCCCGACCGCGACGCGCAGGAAACCATGGGTGTTGAGGTCGAAAAATGGGTGGGTCATGCGAGGGATTATAAGCGTATCGCGCCGCAATACGAAAATAGGGTCGAACGCGGTAAAAGGAATGGCGGATCAGCCGCGCGGAGAGGCCGATCCCAGCGCCGAGACTTCCGCGGCCCCGAAGCGACTACCGCGTCGCCAGCCGATGTTTGAAATCCAGCACCAGACCCGCGAAACCGCGCGCGTTCGCGATCATATACGCGACCAGCCGATCGTTGCCGCGCGTTTCAATGTCGACCGTTCCAAAGCCGAGAATCCGGCCGATGAACGTCTCGTAGACATTGACGCCGACGACCTCGCCAATCTCGACCTGGGTTATGTCTCGCGCGAAGACGCCCCTTCGCCAGATGATTTGCTGGCCGTCCACGCGCAGGATCGTCGCCGCGCGCACGGCGAGCGCCCAGAACAGGGGTAGACCGAACACAAGGACGACAACGCCGATGCTCGCGGGTTCGGCGAATTTCACCAATTGCCTCACGCCCTCGACGCCGATCATGGGTTCGATCCCGCGCAGCAGTCTGTCTATTTCGAGCATGCCCGCGCGGCTTTGCACGAAATCGCGACCGAATTTATATAAGGCGAGCCCCAGCAGCGCGAGCAAAATGGGGCGCGCGAGCGTCACCCAATGCGGCTTGAACTCCCACACACCGTCCGGGTCGACTTCCGGGTCGCGCATCGCCATGGACAGCCCTCCTCATAAATTCGCGAAATCGCTTCCGCTTCGCTTGTAGCCACATTTACAAGAAAAGGGCGGGGTTTCCCCCGCCCTCTCGACAAAATGCCATCTCGCTTTTAGTGCGCCAGCACGGCCAGCAGCAGCAGCGCGACGATATTGGTTATCTTGATCGCCGGGTTCACGGCCGGGCCGGCGGTGTCTTTATAGGGGTCGCCCACGGTGTCGCCGGTGACCGAAGCCTTGTGGGCGTCGCCGCCCTTAAAATGCTTCACGCCATCCTTGTCGACGAAACCGTCCTCGAAGGACTTCTTGGCGTTGTCCCAGGCGCCGCCGCCCGAGGTCATCGAGATCGCGACGAACAGCCCGTTGACGATCACGCCCAGCAACAACGCGCCCAGCATCGCGAAGGCGTTGGCCTTGCCGCCGAGTATCCATCCGACCAGAAAGGCGACGATCGGCGCCAGCACCGGCAGCAGGGAGGGAATGATCATTTCCTTGATCGCCGCTTGCGTCAGCATGT
>JBAWEN010000629.1:0-15774 GCA_049591215.1 Methylocystis sp.
ATACCCGCGCGCGCGCAGGCTCCATCGCGGCGTCGTCCGCAGGAGCCGCCGCCGCGCGCCGCGCGGGTGGTCACGCTCACGGACGAAAAAGTCGAACAGCCCTCGCACGAGCGCATTTTCGTCGTGCCGTCGTACACCACGGCCGCGTCGGGCGAGGCCGAGGCGCTCGACGTTCTCGCGCATATGCTTGGCGGCGGCCCCGCCAGCGTGCTTTACGAAACGCTGGTCGGCGAGGAGAAACTGGCGGTCTCCGTCGGCGCCTATTACATGGGCTCCGCGCTCGACGACACGCGCTTTTATATATTCACGACGCCGGCGGAAGGCGTGGAGCTCAAGGATCTCGACATCGCGCTCGAACGCGTGCTGGCGAAGTTCATCGAGGCGAAAATCAGCGAGGAAGATTTGCGGCGCGCCAAGACGCGCATGATCGCCGACGCGGTATATGCGCGCGACAGCCAGGTCTCGCTGGCCCGCTGGTATGGCGAGGCCTTGGCCACGGGTCTTGCCGTCAAGGACGTAGCCGACTGGCCCGACCGCATCGAAGCTGTCACGGGCGCCACGATCACCGAGGCCGCGCGCAAATGGCTGGACAAGAAGCGTTCCGTCACCGGCTTTTTGCTGCCCAACGAAACGGCCGACGCCTAAGTCTTTTCTCCCCTTGCCGCCCTGGCCGATTGGAATCCGTTGATGACAGCTCATAACACCCTCGCGACGCCGAAATCCCGCGCAGAAAACGTCCAGCGCGTCGTCACGCCCGGCGGCGTCGAGGCTTGGCTCGTCGAGAGCTACGCCGTGCCTCTAGTGGCGCTCGAATTTTCGGCGCGGGGCGGCGCGGCGCAAGACCCCGCCGGCAAGGAAGGACTGGCGACCCTGCTCGCCAGCCTGCTCGACGAGGGCGCGGGCCCCCATGATTCGCGCGCCTTTCACCGCGCGGTCGAGGATCTCGCCGTCCATATCGGCTTTGGCGCCGATCGCGATTCGCTGTCGGGTCACTTGCAGACGCTGTCGCGCAATGTCGATCAAGCCTTCGCGCTGCTCAAGCTGGCGTTGAACGACGCGCGCTTCGACGCGGACGCGATCGAGCGCGTGCGCGGGCAACTCGTCGCCGGCATCAAGCGCGACGCCAACGACCCGGATGCGATGGTCGCCAAGGCGTTTCGCGAGGCGGCCTTTCCGGGCCATCCCTACAGCCGCCCGACGCGCGGCGAACCAGACACGCTGGAGCGGCTGACGCGCTCCGACCTCGAAGCGATGCGCGGCCGCTTGTTCGCGCGAGACAATCTTAAAATCGCGGTTGTCGGCGCCATCGACGCCGCGACCCTGGCCGCCCGGCTCGACGAGACTTTCGGCGGCTGGTCCCGGCATGGCGATCTCGCGCCCGTGAGCGACGTCGCGGTTCACGACGTTGGCGCGCGCAAGATCATCGATCTCGACGTGCCGCAATCGACCATGCGTTTTGGCCGGTCCGGAATCGCCAAGAAAGACCTGGATTATTTCGCGGCGCTGGTGGTCAATCACATCCTCGGCGGCGGCGTCTTCACCGCGCGGCTGTTCAACGAAGTGCGGGAGAAGCGCGGCCTCGCCTATTCGGTCTATTCGCAACTCCACGAATTCGACCATTGTCCGATGATGATCGGCGGCGCCGCCACCAAGAACGAGCGCGCGGGCGAAACGCTCGACGTGCTGGAGGAGCAATGCCGATTGCTGTCCAGCGAGGGGCCTTCGCCCGACGAGTTGGACAAGGCCAGGAAATTCCTCACCGGCTCCTACGCGTTGCGTTTCGACACCTCGACCAAGATCGCCGGTCAGCTCGTCAACCTCCAGCTCGACGGGCTGGAGCCTTGCTATCTTGATGAGCGCAACGCCAAAACCGACGCGGTGACGCTGGAAGACGCGCGCCGCGCGGCGCAACGGCTGCTGGGCGACGGCAAGCTTTTGGTGGCGGTGGCCGGCAGGCCCCGGGGGATTTCTTGAAGCGGACTACTCCGCTGCGGAAACATTTCGCGGCGTGGGGAAGGCGATCACTTGCTTGTCGCGCGAGAGGGACTGACGGCGATCCTCGATCGCCCGGCGCGTCTGGTCCAGGGCGAGCATGACGAGGTGCAGGCTTGGCGCCGCGGCGCCGCGCATGCCGCGATCGCCGAGAACGCCGGTAAGCACGTCGTCGACCTCCCGCTCGAATTGGTCGAGGTCGGCATGGCTCGCCGCCGACCGCGCCGCCTGCAGGATTTCCAACAGTTTTTCGGTCAATTGCTCGGTGCGCTCATGCGAATCGGGATTCAGCCGGCTGGCCAAGGCCGCGGCGCCCGAGCCGACCAGCGACAGCAGCATGGCGCCGATGTAGAACAAATCGCTGTAACGCTCGAAGAAGCCGCGCTCGGTCCCGTCGAGATAATCGGCGGCGCCTTGATGCACCGGTATCGCGCCGCCCTTATCGGTGGAAGGCGCCTCGATCGAATTGGCGAGCGGCGCCGCCAGCGCTATGGCGCCGCGGTGAGAGAAAAACAATCGCGTCACTTCCGCCGCCACGTCATCCCGCAGCGTATTGCGCGCCATCAGCAAAACGCTGACGCTCAAACTGTCGAAAGCAGCGGCGGGCCGGGGCGGATCGCCGCCAAAGGCGCCTTGCACGATCTCCATCGGCTCCAATGCCGGAAAACGTTTTGCGATCGCCTTGGCCTCGGTGATGGGGATGAAGACCGGCGCCTTCTTCGAAACGCCGGCGATCGCGGCCACGATGTCGTGATCCGTGCCGCTTTGCGGAGCGGGCGCCGCGAAAATCACATCGACCTTGCCGCCCTCCACGGCGGCGCGCGCTTCGGCAAGAGGCACCGACACAAGCGTGACGGCCTTCAGCGGAATGTCGTATTGCGAAAGAATGTCTTCCAGCAGTCGCGCATTCGGGTCCATGGTCGCGACTTCATGCACGACGCCAATCCTCTTGCCGCGCAAATCAGGAACGTGGCGCAGCTTCGAGCCGCCCGGCGCGATCAGCAAAACCGAGTTGCGATGCAGGATCGCCAAAGTCTGGGCGCTCGCCGTTAGCGCGATGTCGCCGCGCATGACCGCGAGGTCGGCCTTGCCCTGGTCGAGCAAGGCGGCGCCGGCGGCGGAATCCTCGACCGGGACCATGTGCAAACGAATTTCATTGTGGTCATGGGAGAATATGTGCGCCGCCGCCGCCATCACGCGGATGTCCTCGGCGAGTTGCGGCACGGCGACTTCCAGCACCGTCGGCCGGCTGTAGAAGTAAAGCGCCGCCGCCGCGCCGCCCAGCGCGACAAGTATGGACGCCACCACCGCGAGAATGGTTTTCCGCATTGCGAAGCCTAAGGTTCTCCCTGCCTATTCTTATAGATAGGGAGAAAATCGCGGCGAGGTGATGGCGGAGAACGGGCGATTAAAGGCTGGGCTATTTTTTCTCGCCGCGCGCCGCGCGCTTGGCCAAGGTGCGCAGCCGCAGCGCGTTGAGCTTGATGAAGCCCTCGGCGTCGCGGTGGTCATAGGCGACAGCGCCCTCTTCGAAGGTCACGAGATCCTGATCATAAAGCGAATAGCGGCTTTCGCGGCCGACCAGCGTCGCGCTTCCCTTATAGAGCTTGAGGCGCACGCGCCCGGTGACGAACTCCTGGCTCTTATCGATCAGCACTTGCAGCATCTCGCGCTCCGGCGCGAACCAGAAGCCGTTGTAGATCAGCTCGGCGTAGCGCGGCATCAGCTCGTCCTTCAGATGCGCGGCGCCGCGGTCGAGCGTCAGACTCTCGACGCCTCGATGCGCGACCAGCAGAATCGCGCCGCCGGGCGTCTCGTACATGCCGCGCGACTTCATTCCGACGAAGCGGTTTTCGACCAGATCGAGCCGGCCAATACCGTGGACGCGGCCGAGTTCATTGAGCTTGGTCAGCAGCGCCGCCGGCGAAAGCTTCTCGCCGTCGATGGCCACGGCGTCGCCGCGTTCGAAATCGACCGTAATATATTGCGGCTGATCCGGCGCCTTTTCCGGGTCGTTGGTGCGCGAATAGACGTAATCAGGCACTTCCTTCGACGGGTCTTCCAGCACCTTGCCCTCCGAGGAGACATGCAGGAGATTTGCGTCGGTGGAGAAAGGCGCGTCGCCGCGCTTGTCCTTTTGAATGGGAATCTGATTCTTCTCGGCGAATTCGATCAACGCGGCGCGCGAGGTTAGATCCCATTCGCGCCAGGGCGCGATCACCGTGATATCCGGCTCCAAGGCGTAATAGCCGAGTTCGAATCGCACCTGATCATTGCCTTTGCCGGTGGCGCCGTGACAGACCGCGTCGGCGCCCATCTCGCGGGCGATTTCAATCTGCTTCTTAGCGATCAGCGGCCGCGCGATCGAGGTGCCGAGCAAATAGAGCCCTTCATATTGGGCGTTGGCCCGAAACATCGGAAAGACATAATCGCGCACGAATTCCTCGCGCAAATCCTCGATAAAGATGTTTTCGGGCTTCACGCCGAGCAGTTCGGCCTTGGCGCGCGCCGGCCCGAGTTCCTCGCCCTGGCCAAGATCGGCGGTGAAGGTGATGACTTCCGCGCCATAGGCCGTTTGCAGCCATTTCAATATGATTGAAGTGTCGAGCCCTCCCGAATAGGCGAGGACGACGCGTTTAATTTCTTTCTTATGGCGGGTCATGCGCGGCTCTGGCGTTATGGGGCGTTGGATGCGGCGCGACTATAGTGCGCGAGAGCGCGAGCGCAATCCCCTCCCGCGGCGCGAAGAAAAAGTCGTCCGCGGCGGGCGAATCCGGCCTAACAATTTGTTTCTCCACCGATTTCCTCAAGCTCTGCCCACCTTGACTTCACCGTGGCCCGACAATATGTTGCCCCCGGCTTGAATCGGCCCCGCCGCGAGGTTGGGGGTCGCCCCTGTCGGTTCCCTCCCTGTTTAAGACCCAACAAACCCCGTCGCTGGCGTTTTCAGTCCGACCATGCGGCCATGGCGGAGCCTGTCGATGAGCGATCAAGAGCCGGACAAGGACAAGGCGGCCTTGCAGGCGCGCCTTGCAAAGCTTAATGACGCGCTGCGGGCGCGCGACGAACGGGCGGCCGCGCGGACGCCGACCGGATCGGCGGCGAAGGGGAATTCCTTCGGACGAGCGATGAGCGCGGGACTCAACGTCTTTTCCGAATTCGTGGCGGCGATCGTCGTCGGCGCGTTCGTCGGGTGGCAAGCAGACGCCTGGCTCGGCACGAAGCCGTGGCTGATGGTCGTGTTCCTCGGTTTGGGGACCGCGGCGGGATTTTGGAACATTTATCGTATTGCGGCGCGCAAGGCGCCGTCATATGAGGAAGACGAGACGCCGCCAGACGGCAAGGCATAGAGAATGGCGCCGGAAGGCCGACGCCGCTAGCGACAAAGGGCCGGACGCGCGCCGTCCGGAAAAAGCGATGAATCCTGAAACAGCGGCGAAGCCCAATCCGATCGAGCAGTTCGAACTCGTGCGCCTGTGGGAGCACGAAATCAACGGCGTCGAGGTCTCCTTCACCAATGCGTCGCTTTATATGTTGCTCGCCGCGTTCGGCGTCGTATTGCTGATGGTCTTCGCCACCTCGCGCAAGTCGCTGACGCCGGGCCGCGGTCAGGCCGCCGCCGAGATGCTCTACGAGTTCGTGGCCGGCATGGTGCGGCAGATCGCCGGCGAGGAGGGCATGCGGTTCTTTCCCTTCGTGTTCAGCCTTTTCGCCTTCGTGCTGATCGCCAATCTGATTGGCCTTTTCCCTTACACCTTCTCGGTGACGAGCCAGATCGTCGTGACCTTCGGTTTTGCCGTTTTTGTGATGGCGATTGTCGTGGCCTACGGCTTCTATCGCAACGGCTTTGGCTTCCTGAAGCTGTTCGTGCCGCATGGCGTTCCGGCGCCGGTGCTGGTCGTGCTGATTCCGATCGAGATCATCTCCTTCCTGTCGCGTCCGATTTCGCTGTCGGTGCGTCTCTTCGCCAATATGCTGGCGGGCCACATCACGCTCGCGGTGTTCGGCGGCTTCGTCGCGCTGCTGCTCGGCGCCGGCGCCTGGGCCGCGCTCGCCCCGGTCCCGCTGCTCGCGATCACCGCGCTTTACGCTCTCGAATTGCTGGTCGCCTGCTTGCAGGCGTTCGTCTTTTCGGTTCTCACTTGCGTCTATCTGAACGACGCAATTCACCCGGGCCACTGATAATTCATTAACAACAAATGGTCGCCCACAATCCTAGCAGGAGATGACAATGGCCTCTGAACTTCAACTCGTCGGCGCCGGCCTCGCGGCGATCGGCACCGGCGCCGCCGCGATTGGCGTCGGCATTATTTTCGGCAATTTCGTCAATGGCGCGCTGCGTAATCCGTCAGCCGCCGCTGGCCAGTTCACCAACGCCATCATCGGCGCGGCGCTCGCCGAAGGACTTGGCATCTTCGCGTTTCTGATCGCGATCCTGCTTTATCTGAAGTGAGTTTCGCGTCCGGCCCGGCCTTTGTCGGGCCGGACGTTAAGAGCTTTTGAGAGCGCGCGCGCAGCCTTGGCCGCGCCGTGCATTGGCCGCTTATGCTATCTGGAGCCGTCATGGCGATCATCTCTTCCGCCTACGCCGCGCAAGAAGCGTCGCAGGAAATCAACTCCGCTGAAGGCGGCGCGGAAAGCGCTGGCGCCGCTGGATCGCTGGCGCATGGCGGCGCGCAAAAAGGCGCGTTTCCCCCATTCGACACATCGAATTTCGCGCCGCAGTTGGTTTGGCTCGTGCTGATTTTCGGCGTGCTATATTTGCTGATGTCGCGCCTCGCTTTGCCGCGCGTCGCCACGATATTGAGCACGCGCGAGACCACGATCGGCGCGGATCTCGACGCCGCGCGCGAGTCGCAGGCGAAGGCCCAAGCCGCCGACGCCCAAAACAACGCCACGCTTCGAACCAAGAAGGAAGAGGCGCAGACCATCGGCCGCGAAGCTCAGGAGAAAATCGCGGCGGAAGTCGGCGCGTTGCGTTCGTCCGCGGAAAAGAAATTCGCGGAGGAAATCGCGGCCGCCGAGGCGCGCATCGCCGCCGAAAAGGCTCGGGCGATGACCAGTGTCGAAGGCATCGCGACGGAAGCCGCCGCGGCGATCGTCGCGAAATTGACCGGCGCGCAAGTCGACGGAGCGAGGCTGAGCGCCGCCTACCGCGACGCCACGACGCACTGAAGGGAATAAAACCATGCATTTTGAGGCCGAAGTCTTCGTCGCCGTCGGTTTCGTGATCTTCTTGGGCGTGCTGCTCAAGGCAGGGGCCCACGTGAGGGTTTTTGGCGCCCTAGACGCGCGTATCGATCGCGTGAAGAGCGAACTCGCCGAAGCGCAAAAGCTGCGCGCCGAAGCCGAGGCTCTGCTCGCCTCTTTCGAGAACAAGCGCGCCGAGGCCGAGGCCGCGGCCGCCGCCATCGTGGCGAGCGCCAAATCCGAGGCGGACATGATCGCCGCCGAAGCGCGCAAGCGGCTCGATGAATATGTCGCTCGGGGAGACAAGCAGATTAAGGACAAGATCGCTCAAGCCGAGGCGCACGCCGTCGCCGAGGTTCGCGCCGCGGCCGCCGACTCCGCCACGAAGGTCGCGGAGAGCATTTTGCGCGGCGGCGTGGCGAACGGCAAGGACTTCGTCGGCGAAGGCATCCGCCAATTGGGCGCGCTCGCGCACTGAAATCCAGCGGCGGTTCGTCGAGAGAATATCCGCTCAATCAAGGGCGCGCGGTTCGCGCGCCCTCGATTCATTCGGCGGCGGGCTTGCGTCGTTTCTTCTCCGGCTTGGGGGTCGCCGTGTCGGCGGCGCTCTGCTTGAAGCCCACGACGACCTCGTAATCCTCCGCCGCCCTCTGGCTGACGAACGGGGCCTCCAGCGTCTCGACCAACAGGGTGAAATCCGCGCGCGCGGCGCCGGCGGGAATGTCCGCGCCGACACGATAGTCTTTCGCGCCGAACAATTGTTCGTCCCGCTTGCGCCGAAGAGCGACTCGCAAATTGCCGTAATAGGCTCCGGGTTGTCCGACGGGGCCGAGGACGGCGGAGCCGATGATTCCGACCTTGACCGAGATATCGTTCCCGACGACCGCGCACTCGCGCGCCGTACGGGTCACCGCGATCTGATAGCGCACGCTCGAAGCGTCGGCGCCGGGGGGGGCGCGAAGCTCCGCGCCGCCGCCATCGACGACGATCTCGGGACATTCCGCCAGCGTGGGAGCGGGTTTCGCGCTGTCGCCGGAGTCGCGGCCAAGACCGAACATCTGCAAGACGCGGTGGGACGTCGATTCCGTCTCATCCGCCCAAGCCTGGGGCGCGCCAGGAAGCAACGCGCCGATAATCATCGCGACCGCTCCGACCCGACGCCGGGCGACGGAATCAAGAAATCGCGCGCGTCCCGCCTCGAGCGCTAGCCCGTCGCCGCGAGAAAATAGCCGTTCGCCGTATTTCATGGCAGTTTCGCGTAGCCTTCCTTGAAACCGTTCAAAGCCAACGGCAGGCCGATCCCTTCATCGGGGGTCTGATGTATGACGAAAGTCGCTGTTTTCCCAGTCTTTAATTGCTCGACCAGCTTGTCGTCCATGACCACCTCGGCGATGCAGCCAGTGGGCAGACATTTGACGAAACCGGCGCTGCCGATGTTGTTTTGGTCGATATGCAGGCCGAGTCCGTTCGGCAACAAAACACCCAACGGCGCTATGACGCGCAGCAGACGACTCTTTCCGTCGCTGGTTTTTAAGACGATCACAACCAGATTGACGTTGGCCTTGTCCTCGGCCGTGACGCTCTGGATCAGGGCGCATTGCTCCGCGCTCGCTCCCGCGGGCGTATCGCAGCGAATTTCCCAATCGCCGAACTTGGATTTGACCACGCCCTGCGCGCGGGCGGCGTTCGCGGCGAAAAGAACGGGGGCGAGAAACGCGAGCAAAACGGAAACTCTAGCAATTACCGCGAGAAGGCCCGCGACCAGTTGTCGCGGCGGGAATTTGAATACTGCGGCGCGCAAAGCCGTCATTTGACCTCCAGTTGCACTCTCGTCTCGCCGCGGCCTAGTCCTCGGCCCGCTCCGGAGCGACACCCCGCCGACAAGCGCCGTCCTTGGCCGCGTGAGCATGCCGATTGGGTAACAAATAGTCTTGCTCTGTCAAGTTGCATCTTGGATGCGCGTTCTCCCTCGCCCCGCTTGCGATCAACACTTTCTTTTTCGAGGGGTGCGGCTTTTTGCCTGCATAAATATGGCGCCGCAGCAATTGCGCCAACCAACGGATTGTGATTGAAACGGCGCGTTGTCGAACCGCCGCGCGCGGCTAGGGCGTGACGAGTTCGATTCTTGCATCAGCGCCCAAGCGTGGCTAAGCGGCCATCCACGCGACCAAACGACTGACGAAAGGTTCGAAAGGCGACCTTAATGCACAACCCCAACCGACATTTTCTCCGACGCGCCGCTCTCGCGGGCGCAGCCTTTCTTCCGGTCCTTCTGTTCGCGGGGCTCGCGGCCGCGCAAGCCGAAGGGCAGCCTGCTCCTGGAGGCATAGGACTGCCGGCGACGGTGACGGAGGTTGGGCGCGAAACACAACAGTTTTACAACGTCGTGTTGCTCCCGGTCATCAGTTTCATTGCTTTGTCTGTGCTCGGATTGCTCGTCTACGTGGCGTGGCGGTTCAATGAACACGCCAATCCCGTGCCGTCCAAGCTGACCCATCACACGGGGCTGGAGATCGCCTGGACGCTGGTGCCGGTGCTGATCCTGGTGTTCATCGCCATCCCCTCGTTCCGCTTGCTGGCGCATCAGGTGGAGATTCCGCCGGCGAAAGTCACGATCAAGGTGACCGGCAATCAGTGGTACTGGTCCTATAAATACCCCGAGGATCAAGGCGGCGGATTCGGTTTCGACCAGGTCATGAAGCCGGAAAGCGATCTTCAGCCGGGCGACGTTCGCCTTCTCTCCGTGGATAACGAAGCGGTGGTTCCGGTCAACGAGGTGGTGAAGCTTCAGGTCACGGCCTCCGACGTCATCCACTCCTTCACGATCCCCGCGTTCACCATTCGCATAGACGCGGTTCCCGGGCGCCTGAACGAGACCTGGTTCAAGGCGGAGAAGGAAGGGATTTATTACGGTCAATGCTCGAAAATTTGCGGCAAGGATCATGCTTTCATGCCTGCCGCGATCCGCGTGGTGAGCTGGGAAAAGTATCAGGAATGGCTGGCGGAGGCGAAAAAGAAATTCGCGAGCGCCGAATCTCGCCAGCGATTCGCCGCCGCCGCGAATCAGTGATCCGTCTCTCCCGCAAGAACACCGACCAAGCATTCGAGGAATATGACCATGGCAAGTTCGACCACCGCCGATGACGGCGCGCACGGGCATCCCACGGGGCTGCGCCGCTTTCTTTTCTCGACCAACCACAAGGACATCGGCACGCTCTACATCATCCTCGCGGTGATCGGCGGCGTCGTCGGCACGCTGATGTCCATCGCGATCCGCGCCGAATTGATGCATCCCGGCATCACGGTTTTCCCTGGGTTGGCGCAGCTCCTGCAGGGCGTCGATCCGGCGATGGCGCTGGACGGCGGCAAGAATCTTTATAACGTCTTCATCACGGCTCACGGCGTGTTGATGATCTTCTACATGGTCATGCCGGCGCTGATCGGCGGCTACGCCAACTGGTTCGTTCCGATCATGATCGGCGCGCCGGACATGGCGTTCCCCCGCCTCAACAATATTTCCTTCTGGTTCCTGGCGGTCTCGCTGGTGCTGGTGGTCCTCTCGATGTTTGTCGAAGGGGCTCCGGGCATGATGGGCTTTGGCGGCGGCTGGGTGTTCTATCCGCCATTGTCGTCCAACACCGGCCATCCCGGCCCCGCGATGGACTTCGTGATTCTGGCGCTGCATCTCGCCGGCGCCTCGTCGATCCTCGGCTCGATCAACTTCATCACGACGATCTTCAACATGCGCGCGCCCGGCATGACGCTGCACCGCATGCCGCTGTTCTGCTGGGCGATGCTGGTCACCGCTTTCTTGCTGGTGCTGACCCTGCCGGTTCTGGCGGGCGCGATCACCATGCTGCTGACCGATCGTAACTTCGGCACGATGTTCTACGACCCGGCCGGCGGCGGCGATCCGCTGCTGTTCCAGCATCTGTTCTGGTTTTTTGGCCATCCGGAAGTCTATGTTCTGATCCTTCCGGCGTTCGGCCTCATTAGCCACATCATCTCGACCTTCTCCAAGAAGCCGGTGTTCGGCTATCTCGGCATGGCCTATGCGATGGTGTCGATCGGCTTCCTCGGCTGCATCGTTTGGGCCCACCACATGTACACGGTCGGCCTTTCGCTGAACGCGCAGCGCTACTTCGTGTTCGCCACCATGGTGATCGCCGTGCCGACGGGCATCAAGATCTTCTCCTGGATCGCGACCATGTGGGGCGGTTCGATCTCGTTCCGCGCGCCGATGATCTGGGCGATCGGCTTTATCTTCGTGTTCACGATGGGCGGCGTCACCGGCGTCGTGCTGGCCAATGCGAGCGCCGACCGCCAGTTGCACGAGACCTATTACGTCGTCGCCCACTTCCATTACACGATGTCGCTCGGGGCGGTGTTCGGCGTCTTCGCGGGATTCTACTACTGGTTCCCGAAGATGAGCGGGTATATGTATAATGAGACGCTGTCGAAGGTTCACTTTGCGCTGCTGTTCATCGGCGTCAACTTGACGTTCTTTCCGCAGCACTTCCTGGGCCTCGCCGGCATGCCGCGCCGCTACATCGACTATCCCGACGCCTTCGCCCTCTGGAACTACTGGTCGTCGATCGGCGCCTACATTGGCGGCTTCAGCGTGTTGGTGTTCTTCTATGTGGTGATCGACGCCTATTTGAAGAAGATTCCCGCCGGAGCCAATCCTTGGGGCGTTGGCGCGACGACGCTGGAATGGACCTTGCCCTCGCCGCCGCCGTTCCATCAGTTCGAGGTTCTGCCCCGCATTTCCGGCTCGGAACATTGAGTTTCGCACTCCCGCCGAGTCTCCGGGCTCGGCGGGAGCGCGGTCTAACCCGGCGGGGCCACGCGCCCAGGCCTTGGAGGTCTGGCTGGTCCGATAATAGGCGGAGCAAAAGATGAGCGACGCGACACTCAGGATCGACGATGGTCGAACCCCGCGCATTTCGATCGCGGCGCCGTCGGATTATTTCGCGTTGCTGAAGCCGCGCGTGATGTCCCTAGTCGTTTTCACTGCCTTGACGGGCGTTGTCATGGCGCCTACGCCGCCGAACCTCGTCATCGCCTTCGCGTCGCTGCTCGCGATCGCGGTCGGAGCCGGCGCCTCCGGCGCGCTGAATATGTGGTTTGAATCCGATATCGACGCGTTGATGACACGCACCCGCAAGCGGCCAATCCCGTCGGGGCGCCTCGCGCGCGAGGAAGCTCTGGCGTTTGGCCTGGTTCTCGCGGGGATGTCGGTCTTTACGCTTGGCCTGGTGGCGAATTGGCTCGCCGCGGGGCTGCTCGCCTTCACCATCTTCTTCTATGTCGTGATCTACACGATGTGGCTCAAGCGCGCGACGCCGTTGAACATCGTGATTGGCGGCGCGGCGGGCGCCTTGCCGCCAATGGTCGGCTTCGCGGCGGCGACGGGGGAACTTGGTCTTTCGAGCGTGGTGCTGTTCGCGATCATCTTCGTCTGGACGCCGCCGCATTTTTGGGCCCTTGCCCTCCTAAAAAGCGACGATTACGCCCGCGCTGGTATTCCGATGCTGCCAAATGTCGCGGGACCGGATCGCACGCGCCTTGAAATCCTCATCTATTCGGCGCTGCTGGCGCCGATAGGCGTGCTTCCGTATCTGCTCGGCTATGCGTCGCCGGCCTATGGACTGATTTCTTCGCTTTGCGGCGCCGCCTTTATGTTGTGTGCTCTCTCGACGTACCGAAATCGCGAAGGCGAGGCGGCAAAGACCGCCGCTCGCCGACTGTTTATCTTTTCGATCGCCTACCTCTTCGCGCTCTTTCTCACTCTGGTCGTCGAGCGCATTCTTCACCTGACGGCCATCACGGGTTAGCGCGGGGGCATCGGACGATGGAAGCGCACTGGAATGGCGGACTGAAAATGGTCGACGAACAGCTTAACGCGCCGCCCGAAGAGGACGGAGTCGTCCTGACCAAGGAACAGGCGCGGAGTCGCCGCGCCCGCAATATCGCGATCGGACTTGCCGTGGCCTTGTTCGCGGCGCTGTTTTACGCCGTCACCATCGCGAAATTGGGCGGCGCCGTCGCCCAATTGCCGCCGAGTTGAGGCGGGGCGAAATGAACCCTGATAACGGCGAACCCACCCCCCGGCGCACCCGGCGGATCGCGCTATCGCTCGTCGTAGGCTCCGTGGCGATGCTGATTTTGTCTTTCGCTTCCGTGCCGCTCTATCGCGTTTTCTGCGCGGCGACCGGATTCGGCGGGACAACTCAGGTCGCCAAGAAGAATTTAGGTCAGCAGGGCGAGCGCACCTTAACCGTCCGGTTCGACGCCAATGTCGCGCGCGATCTTCCCTGGCGGTTCGAGCCGGAGGCAGCGAGCATTTCGCTGCGCACCGGCCAAACGGCGACCGTCTTTTACAAGGTGGTCAATCTGGCCGATCACGAAACGCGCGGCGTCGCCGCCTATAATGTGAGTCCGGACCAGGCGGGCGCCTATTTCAATAAGCTCGCCTGTTTCTGTTTCTCCGAGCAGCGCCTCGACGCGCATGAAAGCGCGGAGTGGCCCGTTGTCTTCTTCCTCGATCCGGCCTTGGAGAATGAGGAATCCATGCGGCATGTCGCGGAGATCACTCTTTCTTACTCGTTCTTCGCGGTAAAGGCCCCGGCGGCTGTGGCGCCGTCGACCAAGACCAGTCTGGCGCCCGCCATAAGACCAAAAACCTGATCCCTGCCCGCCCCTCGAGGCGCGCCGGGAGCCGGAAGCGTTTCAAACATGCCGGCGCGCCCGGCGCAGTCAAAGGAAGTGACGATCATGGCCGACGGACACGCGAAACCACAACATGACTACCATCTCGTCGATCCGAGCCCGTGGCCGCTGGTCGGCGCCCTTTCGGCGCTTGTTTTGGCGATTGGAGCGATTTCCTGGATGAAGGCGATGCCGATCTTCGGCCACAAGGTCGGGTCGTACGTGTTTTTCTCCGGCCTCATCGGCGTGCTCTTCACCATGTTCAGCTGGTGGAGCGACATCATCAACGAAGCCGAGGTCAAGGGCGATCACACCCCGGTGGTGCGGCTGCATCACCGCTACGGCATGATCCTGTTCATTGTTTCCGAGGTGATGTTCTTCGTCGCCTGGTTCTGGGCGTTCTTCAATTCGAGCCTGTTTCCGGCCGATATCGCCCAGGAAGCCCGCACCGCGTTGTTCGAGGGAGTTTGGCCGCCCAAAGGCATCGAAGTGCTGAGCCCCTGGAAGCTGCCCCTGCTCAACACCCTCATTCTGTTGACCTCTGGCGCCACGCTAACCTGGGGTCATCACGGCCTGCTGCACGGCGATCGCGATCAGCTCAAGAAAGGCCTGATCGCGACCATCGCCCTCGGCGCGCTGTTCACGGCGATCCAGGCTTGGGAATATGTGCACGCGCCGTTCGCCTTTAAATTCGACCCGGCCCATCCGGCCGCGACAAACTACGGCTCGACCTTCTTCATGGCGACCGGGTTCCATGGCTTCCATGTGATCATCGGCACGCTGTTCCTCGCGGTCTGCCTCATTCGCACGCTGAAGGGACACTTCAAGCCAGATCAACATCTGGGGCTGGAATTCGCCGCTTGGTACTGGCATTTCGTCGACGTGGTCTGGCTGTTTCTGTTCTCGGCCATCTATGTCTGGGGCAATTGGGGCGGCATGGTCGAATAAGGCGCGGCGGCACGGGCTTGCCCCGCGCCCCGCGAGGGAGTAGCCGTCCACTGGAGCGCGGCGTTAGCGGTCACGGAACTTTCCGTGGCCGTTCGCGCGAGAAAGGGTGCTTGATGTCGAACCCAGAACGTCCTCCTCATGTCAATCCCTATTGGGCCGGCGTAACCGGCTCCTGCCCATGCTGCGGCAAGGGTAAGATGTTCGACGGCTTGCTGCGCGTCGCGCCGAAATGCGGGGCCTGCGGCCTCGACTTCTCGTTCGCGGACACGGGCGACGGCCCCGCGATCTTCGTGATGATGATCGCCGGCTTCCTGATTGTCGGCGTCGCGGTCTATGTCGAAATCGTCTATCAGCCGCCATATTGGGTTCATGCGCTGATCTTCCTTCCGTTCTCGGCCATCGTCTGCATAGGAATGCTGCGTCCCGTCAAAGGCCTGCTGATCGCGCTGCAATATTACAATCGGGCCGAGGAAGGGCGACGGATCAGGTGAAGGTGTCGTCGCGATCGCTCGTATGGCAAAGCCTGTTCGCGGCGCTGGGGCTGGGCCTGCTGCTGACGCTGGGCGTTTGGCAGTTGCGGCGGCTGGAATGGAAAGAGTCCCTAATCGCCCGGCTCGAAACGCGAACGCGCGCCGCCCCGGTCGAAATTCCGCCGCCAAGCGATTGGGCCGGGCTGCGCGGAGGAGATTACGACTATCGCCATGTTCAGGCGAAGGGCCGATTCGATCTCGCCAGCTCTGTGAAGGTGTTCACCCAGGCTCCCGGCGGAGCCGCCGGCGTGGGGGCGGGCTTTTTCGTTCTGATGCCTTTTCGGCTCGCGGGCGGGGGCGTCCTGCTCGTTAACCGCGGCTTCGTCGCCCAAGCATTGACCGGCGCCGACGGCTGGCGCCACGGGCCGAGCGAAACCACGGAGATCAAGGGGTGGCTCCGAGC
>JBAWEN010000630.1:0-4157 GCA_049591215.1 Methylocystis sp.
CTTTACGTGACGCTCGAGCCCTGCTCGCATCACGGCGAAACGCCGCCCTGCGTCGACGCCATCATCGCCAGCGGCGTCACGCGCGTCGTCACGGCGATGGACGATCCCGATCCGCGCGTCGCCGGGCGCGGCCACGCGCTTTTGCGCGCGGCGGGGCTGGAAGTGGCGACGCATGTGCTGGAGCGCGAGGCGCGGCGCGATCATCTTGGGCATTTGCTGCGGGTGACGCAGGGTCGCCCGATGGTGACGCTCAAACTCGCGCGGACTCCGGACGGCTACGCCGCCGGCGCGGCTCATGACCGGCGTCTGCATGTGACCGGGCCGCTCGCCGACGCCTACACGCATATGCAGCGGGCGCTGCATGACGCGATCATGGTCGGCGCCGGCACGGCCCGCGAGGATGATCCGCTGATGACCGTGCGCCTGCCGGGCATGGAGGATGAGAAGCGGCTGAGGGTGGTGCTTGATACGCGGCTTTCGTTGTCTCCGGGCTCGCGCTTCGGCGCGACGGCTCGCGCGGCGCCGACGCTGCTCATTGTGGGAGCCGACGTGAGCGAAGCGGCGATCGAGAGCTTCGTCGCCGCGACCGGCGCCGAGGTCGCGCGCGCGCCGACCGATTTGCTGGGGCGCGTCGCGCTTCCCGCGGCGCTTGGCGAGTTAGCGCGGCGTGGCGTCACCCGGGTGTTCTGCGAAGGCGGACCGCGCCTCGCGGAGAGCCTGATCACGGGCGGGTTCGCGGACGAGGTCATATTGCACACCGGCGCGCAACCCTTGGGCGGCGCGGGGCGGCTGGCGCTGAGGCCGGCCGCGAAAGCCGTGCTCGAAGACCCGCAATTCTATCGCTTGGCCGAGAGCGCGCGGCTCGGCGCCGACGAGATGACGCGGCGCGAAAGGATCGCCTGAATGTTCACCGGAATCGTCACCGGCATGGGCGAGGTCGTCTCCGTCGTGGAGCAGGGCGCCTTACGGCGGCTGCGCATCGCCTGCGTCTATGACGCCGAGAGCATCGCGCTCGGCGCCTCCATCGCATGTTCCGGAACATGCCTGACCGTGGTCGCGGCCACGCGGGAGGACGGCCGGACCGTGTTTGACGTCGACGCGGCGGCGGAGACGCTCTCGTGCACGACCGTGGCGAGCTGGTCGCGAGGGACGAAGATCAATCTGGAGCGCGCGCTGAAAATTGGCGACGAACTGGGCGGCCATATCGTCACTGGTCATGTCGACGGCGTGGCGCGGATCGTTTCGCGCGAGGATCTCGACGAAATGGCCCGCTTCGTCATTGAGGCGCCGCGCGAGCTCTCGCGCTTCGTCGCGCAAAAGGGCTCGGTGACGCTGGACGGCGTTTCGCTGACGGTGAACGAGGTCGAGGGCGACCGCTTCGGCGTGCTGATCATACCGCATACGCTAAGCGTGACGACCATGGGCGCGCGCGCCGCGGGGGATTTGTTCAATATCGAGGTCGATCTGATGGCGCGTTACGCGGCAAGATTGACGCAGGCGGACAAGTCGTAACGCGCCGCCGGCACATCACGCCAAAATTCGCGCCGCGCAACGCGATGGTTTATAGCCGTGCGATGCACAAAAGTGTATCGGTCGCGGAAGGAGCCCCGTAAATGGCAGGTTTTTCACGCGCCGTTGATAACGCCGCGCCCGTGCCGGGCGCGAAGATTCTTGTTGTCGCGGCGCGGTTCAATGACAATATCGTTTCGTTGCTGCGCGAGGGCGCGCTGGCGGCGCTGGAGCGGCTTGGCGCCAAGGCGACGCTGATCGAGGTTCCCGGCGCGCTGGAGATCGCGCCAGCCATCGCGATCGCCCTCGACGTCGCGCAAAAGGCGGGCGCGCCCTATGATGGGGTCGTCGCGCTTGGCTGCGTCATTCGCGGCGAGACCTATCACTTTGAGATCGTCGCCAATGAGAGCGCGCGGGCGCTCACCGATCTTTCCGTTTCAAACCGACTGCCGCTCGGCAATGGAATCCTCACCGTGGAAAATGAACAACAGGCCGTCACGCGCGCCGATCCCAACCAGGGCGACAAGGGCGCGGACGCCGCGCTCGCGGCGCTGGCGCTGGTGCGCCTCGCGCGAAAATTGGGGGCGCGGACATGAGCGTCGAACAACGCTCCAACGCGCGGCTCGCCGTCGTGCAGGCGCTTTATCAGATGGAAGTCGCGGGCAAGGGCCTCAACGACATTTTCGCCGAATTCGAGACCCATTGGATGGGGCGCGAAATCGAGGGCGAGCAATATAAGCCCGCCGAGGTCGGTTTCTTTCGCGATATTCTGCAGGGCGTGCTGGACGAGCAGGTCATGATCGACCGCGAGATCGACGCGGCCTTGCAGGGCGGCTGGCCGCTGGCGCGGATCGAGACCGTGATGCGCGCCATTTTGCGCGCCGGCGCCTACGAACTGCATAAGCGCAAGGACGTGCCGATGCGCGTCGTCATCACGGAATATGTCGACGTCGCCGGCGCCTTCTTTGGGCCGACCGAATCCGGCATGATCAACGCCGTGCTCGACCGACTGGCGCGGCAGACGCGGCCCAAGGAAATGACCAAGGAGTAACGCCGCGAGGGCAGGGGAATGGCGCGTCGCTTTTCCGAGGACGAACTTATCGCGACGCTGTTCGCGCCTCTCGCCGGCGCGGCGGCGCTTGGCCTTCGCGACGACGCCGCGCTGCTTCCGGCGAGCAAGAACCCCTTGGTGGCGACGACCGACGCGCTGGTTGCCGGGGTGCATTTCTTCGCGGACGATCCGCCGGGGCTGATCGCCAAGAAGGCGCTGCGGGTCAATTTGTCCGATCTTGCCGCCAAGGGCGCCGAGCCCGTCGGCTTTCTGCTCGCCATGGCTTTGCCGCCGGATTGGACCAACGACTGGCTGGCGGCTTTCGCCGTCGGACTCGGCGAAGATGCGCTGGCCTACCGCTGTCCCTTACTCGGCGGCGACACGGTTTCGACGCGGGGGCCGCTCATGCTCTCCATCACCGCGCTCGGCGAGGCGCCAGAGGGCTGTTTCGTGGCGCGAACCTCGGGCCAAGCCGGTGACGCGGTCTTTGTGACGGGAACCATCGGCGACGCGGCGTTGGGTCTGCGGCTGCGACGCGACGAGGCCTTGGCGCGCCGTTTGTCGGCGCCGGCGCGCGACCATTTGCTGGAGCGATATCTCCTGCCGCGTCCGCGACTCGCTTTGGCGGCGGCGCTGCGTCTTCACGCCACCGCCGCGATGGACGTTTCCGACGGCCTCGTCGGCGACCTCGCCAAACTGGCGCGCGCCTCGAAAGTCGGCGCGAAAGTCGCGCTCGCGAGCGTGCCCCTTTCCGACGCGGCGCGGGAGGCTATCGCTCTCGACCCAAGCCTGTTGGATGTCGCGCTAACGGGCGGCGACGATTACGAGATCCTCTGTTGCGCCGGCTCTGGCGCGGCGCGATTCGCGGCGGCGGCGCGAGCCTCAGGCGCGCCTTGCGCGAGAATCGGCGAACTAATTGCTGGAAACCGCGAGACGGTTTTTCTCGACGAGCAGGGAAAAGCAAGGAACTTCAATAGATTGTCATTCAGTCATTTCTGACCCGCCGCGCCTCTCCGCCATTGCCGGAACCCGCCGTTTCTGGCAAAGGAAGGCCCAAACTCGCGGCATCCACGATTCGGTTCGTGGTTGCGTGTTTTTCTGCGGCGCAGCGCCTTTACCGCGGCGGTCCGGTACGGCTATCGATCGCGCGAGCGCGGTCAATAATAAGGGGGGCGAATCCACCATGGTGCTGTTTTTAACCATTATCTTTGGACTTTTGTCCATTGTCTACGGGGTGAAGACCTCGCAGGAATTGCTCGCCGCGGACGCCGGCTCGCAAAAAATGCAGGAAATCTCCGACGCCATCGCCGAAGGCGCGCAGGCCTATTTGAAGCGCCAATACACCACCATCGCCTATGTCGGCGGCGGCATTTTCGTGCTGCTCGTGATCTTGCTCGGCTGGTGGGTGGCGTTCGGCTTCCTGCTCGGCGCCCTGCTGTCCGGCGCCGCTGGCTTCATCGGCATGAACGTCTCCGTGCGCGCCAATGTGCGCACCGCGCAGGCGGCGACGAAATCGCTGGCCGGCGGCCTCGACATCGCCTTTAAGGCGGGCGCCATCACCGGCCTTCTGGTGGCCGGCCTCGCGCTGCTTGGCGTC